>CAKSAI010000005.1 GCA_934434905.1 uncultured Lachnospiraceae bacterium
TCCATACCCAGTCCCAGATTCCAGTTATGCTTCTCCATGATCTTGCGCATAAAATTCCCAAGATCTGCCGCCTGCACATCAAAGACAGCCTTCTCATAGTTCAGGACAGATATCCCTTCCTTGGAGAAGATCACATTATGGTGGTTGAAATCGCCATGGCACATTCCCCGGAGCTCTTGTGCGCCACTGTCTGTCCCAAGATCCGCCTGCTGTCCGGCAGTAACCCCAGCCGCCTGTTCCAGAAAGCGATCACAATGCCTGGCATATTCCATCTCAAAATCATTTTTCTTTTTCTTACAGCCGATATAATTCTTCACCTTTTTCAGCTCCCGGATATGCTTTTCATATTCCATAAGAAGCTGATCCGGCGGTGCCACCAGGAATTCCGGCACTTCCTCCGGGAAGCTGTGAAATGTATTATGTATATCTGCCAGTTGGCGGACAGACTTCTGGATATCGTCACGGTTCTTGGAGTCACATTCCCGCCCCTCATACCAGTCCCGCACCATATATACTGTCTCGTCCGTATCGATGGCTATGGTGCGTTCTTCCTTCGTCTTTACAATACAGTCCACCCGCTTTTGCCCGTTTTCCGCAAGGAATGTCAATATTTTATACAGGAAATCGGCCCGACCCTCTGAGCCATTGTATTCCTTTAATATCTTAAGCCCCTGGTCTGTCTCCAGGATCAGGGCTCCACGGCCTTTGTGTGTCTGCTCTACAACAAACGGATATTGTTCTAAAACCTGATTGACGCGATTATACACATAAACCCCTCCATACGACGATTCACAGACTCCCTGTGTCCTTCTATCATATGAAAGGGTGGGCACTTGTATGACCGTTCGAAGGATTTTCCGATAAAAATCCTTCTCCTCTGACCGAAGCGTCCCATTACTCCTGCCTGATTCTCCTTATTTTCATGCCAGCCGCTCCGACGCAAGCTTCAGCAGTGTCTCACGGTTATTGTATTCCGGGTTTTCCAGCACCCGTCTCAGAAGATAATCCAATGTCTCTCCTATATTTTTCCCCGGCTTCATCCCTGCAGCAATCAGATCGCTGCCGTCAACTGCAAGCTCCTTTAGGGAGATACACTGTTCCTCCTCTATGATCTGTCGGTACTGCGCCTCATAATCATCGATATAAGCAAGCATGTCCGCCTGCTGGGAAGGGTTTTTCCCCATGGTATCCGCCCGCTTCACTGCGAACAGATCCGGGTACTGGCGAAGCCCCACACGGTGGATCGCCCGGCGGATATTGGCCGGTGTTACCGGGGGATTGTCATCGTGCCACAGGATCAGGGCTTTCACCCGGGCTATGGTGTCATTGTCAAATTTCAGCTGACGCATAACCTCCCCTGCCATGCGCGCTCCCTCCTGCGGATGTCCCTTGAAATGATAAATTCCTGCCTCGTCCACCGTAAGGCACCGAGGCTTGGCCATATCATGGAGCAGCATCGTCAGCCGCAGCACTTTATCCGGTGGAATATTTTTTAACGTCACAAGGGTATGTTCTCCCACGGTATAACAATGATGAGGGTTGTTCTGCGCGGTTTTCATCATCTCATCCAGCCAGGGAAATATCTCCCGCGAGATCCCGGTCTCATAGAGTGTACGCACTTCTTCGGGATGATCGGATACCAGCAGCTTCACAAGCTCTGTCTGGATGCGCTCGGCGCTGATACGCTTCAAGGAAGGCGCAAGCTCTCCTATTGCTGCCCTGGTATGTTCCTCGATCGAAAATCCCAGTTGTGCACCGAAGCGAACCGCCCGCAGCATCCGCAGCGCATCCTCTGTGAATCGTTCCCTGGGATCGCCCACGCAGCGGATAATCCTGCGTTTCAAGTCTCCCGCACCGTCAAAGACGTCCACCAGGCCGTTGGTCTCATTGTAAGCCATGGCGTTGATGGTGAAATCCCTGCGCTTTAAGTCCTCTGTGAGATTTCGGGTGAAGACGACCTCCTTCGGGTGTCTGGCGTCCTCGTATTCGCCGTCAATGCGATAGGTAGTCACCTCAAAGCCCTCCCGATCCATGAGCACAGTCACCGTACCGTGCTTGATTCCGGTATCAATGGTTTTCCGAAAGAGCGCCTTGACTTGCTCCGGGAAGGCCGAGGTAGTGATGTCCCAATCCTGGGGAATACGCCCAAGAAGGCTGTCACGTATGCATCCACCCACCGCATAAGCTTCAAAGCCGGCGGCAGTCAGGGTATGAATGATCAATTTTACTTTTTCCGGCAATTCTATCTGCATAAAAACCTGCTTTCTTTTTTGAGAGTAAAACTTTTGCTTGACATACACCGCTTACCATGTTAATCTCTATACTTAGAGAAGCGGTTTTGAACCACTTGGCTATTCTGTAGTCTTGAGTGGGTTACTCGCTTCTTTTTTTACATTTACCAAATCGTAAAAATACATTTTACCACTCATAGTACAATTCACGACCAAGCATCCTTTATAAACATTATACTCCCCTGTTTTCTTATCATTATCATAAATCGGCAACGCAAATCGTGTCGTATAATAATACCATCCTCTTCCTGCATCGGTATTATGTTTCGCCTTATAGTTCTCACGAAATGATTTATCTGTAGCAATCTCTATCATTTCTCTAATTCCTTGAACCGCATTTGCTTTTGCCTTTGCTCTGGCGCCTTTCATACTTCTTGTATATTTTGAACCAGCAAATTCATCAGGAAAGTCCTTACCAAGATAGACAATATCCTTGCTTTCTGTCATTTTAATAATTTCGCCCACATATTGTTCCAAATATGTCTCTACTTCTTTCCAGTCTATATTTTGTTTATTAACGAAAATAATATCCGGAATCAACACAATCTTATTACCATTTTCATTTTGAACCGTATCAAGTTTTCTCATTTGACAGCATTTCTTCCCCTGGTACTTTCTATTGTCCATTTTTCCTCCTTCTCCTTAAACATGTCCACGACAGGAGGATAGTCTTTCCGCCTGTCTGCACAAATCGCTCATTTACAGTGAACATTGGCGAAAAGCCAGATTTTTGACATTTCAGGTTTCCTAACGTAAACTCGAAATGTGGAACACATTATGAATTATCCTTATTGTTTGATGAAATGAATATATCATATTTTTTTTTAAAAAACAAGAACTTTTATACTTCATTTAAAAACGTATAGTCCTTGTTTAACCAGCCTGTTTTGTTCATAGGTTAAGGGAAACTCATGCTACCATATCTCTTCCAGTTGTGGTATACTAGTTTATACTTGGCAAGGCAATTTCACCCCCAGGGCAGTTGAACTGCTGATGTTCAATTATATAGTAAAACTAATGCTCAGCATAACTTAACAGGAGATCATCATGAAGAAAAATACGATCATTTTTGACTTAGACGGAACTTTATTGAATACGCTTGACGATCTTGCCGACAGCGTCAATTACGTGATGGAGAAGCATCAGCTTCCGCTTCACTCCACCGACAAAGTGCGACAGATGGTGGGAAACGGCATCGCGGTGCTGATCGAGCGTGCCATCCCGGATGGCCGCTCCAATCCGCTCTTTGATACATGCCTCGCAGAATTTCAGGAGTATTACAAAGCGCATATGCAGGAGAAGACCGCCCCCTTCGCCGGAATCACAGAACTACTTACCACCCTGCGGAAGCAAGGATACCGGCTTGCTGTGGTCTCCAACAAATTCGATGCAGCCGTCAAGGCGTTATGCCGGGATTACTTCGGCGATCTCATCGAGGTAGCCATCGGAGAGACTGCCACCGTTGCAAAAAAGCCTGCACCGGACACCGTGCTTACCGCCATGCGGCAGCTAAATGTCTCCCCAAAAGACTGCATCTATGTAGGCGACTCCGATGTAGATATCGAGACTGCGAAGAATTCCGGGATTCCCTGCATCAGCGTGACCTGGGGCTTCCGTGATGAGGCATTTCTGCTGGCCCACGGCGCATCCTGCATCGTGAATGAACCGGGAAAAATCCTGGCATATGTTTAAACAGTTCAGACAGCCAGGAAAGGAAAAGACAGACCGTGCAAATTTATTTGCTAAGGGCGGTCTTTTCCCTTCCGTGGGTTGGCGGGCGCTATGTGCCAGCGGCACATGTTTAGCGCCGACCGAAGCGGAGCGTAGATTGCCAATCAGCCACAGACAGGAGCTGCTTGTCAGCGAATAGCCTTCGCAGAAGGCGGTCTGTGGCTTGCTGCCTGAACTGCTTATACATTTTTCTCAGTTCAGCCCCCGGAATCCCTTTCCTATGATCTCGCTGCTGTTGGTGATCATCAGGAACGCCTCCGGTTCATGCACTTTAATGAAGTTCCGAAGCTCCACCGACTGCCCCCGCTTCAGCACCGTCAGGATGATAAAGCGTTTCTTGTGAGCATAGGTGCCCTCTCCCTCGAAGACAGTAGCACTGCGCCCCAGCTCCTTATGTATGTAATCGCAGATCGGCTCCGGATGATTACAAATAATGGTGAAATACTTGCACAGATTGATGTTTTCAATCACCCCGTCGATCACCAGCGACTTAGCCAGAAGACCGGTAAAGGAAAACAGCCCTGTCTTCACATCGAATACAAAGCAGGCCGCCACTGTAATAAGAAGATCCACAATAAATAGAGGCGTGCCGATATTGCTCATCTTAGTATACTTCTTCATGATCATGGCAATGATATCCGTGCCACCTCCGGAAGCTCCGATATTAAAAAGAATCGCCGAGCTGAAGGCCGGAAGTGCGATGGCGAAGATCAGCTCCAGCACCGGTTCATCCGTCAGGGGATGGCTCATGGGGAAAGCCTTCTCCAGAAAGCTCAGTCCCACGGACATCAAAAGACTCACATATACCGTCTTGATTCCAAAGTCTCTGCCCAGGAAAATAAAGCCAACCACCAGCAGTGCCATATTGATGGCAAAGTTGATGGTTCCGGCCGTAAATGGTGTAACAGCACTCACCACGATGGCAATGCCGGTCACTCCTCCAAACGAGAAATTATTCGGAAATTTGAACACATACACACCAAACACCATGATCAAAGTGGCGATCGTAAGGATCAGATATTCCAACGCCACATCGCGCACATGCTTGTAGTTCAGACGTGTCACTAAATTTTCCCTGCTCATTTCATCCTCCTGCTATCCATTGTACTTTTATTTATGTCATCTGCTGCGACCCTTCGCCCCCGGCAAAGGATGCCAGTGTAAGCCGGATAAACCACCCCTGCTCATGTCCACAAACCGGACATTTTTCAGGTGCAGCCTTGTCCTCCAGCACAAATCCGCACTTTAAACACATCCACTTTGTCTCTACCTGAGAGACAAACAGTTCGTTCTCCTTAAGCAGACGGGCGAATTCCCTGAAGCGATCCCCATGAAGCTTCTCTATCTCAGCGATCATATGGAAGGATCCGGCCACCTTCTGGAAGCCCTCCTGCCTGGCAGCATCCCCGAAGTTCCTGTAGACATCGTCATGCTCCTCGTACTCATTATGCTGCGCCATCTCAAGCAGCTTTTCCACGTCCGGACTGATATCCACCGGATAACCGCCATCGATGTGGATGGACTCCCCGGACAACTCCTTTAAATGGTTGTAGAATACCTCAGCATGCTCCCGCTCCTGATCTGCTGTAAAGCGAAAAACCTGCTCTATCACATACAGCCCCTGTTCATGGGCCTGATAGGCTGCGAATGTGTAGCGGTTCCTGGCCTGGCTCTCACCAGCAAAGGCTCGCATCAGATTTTTAACGGTCTCACTTTGCTTAAATTCAACTGCCACGATAATAACCTCTCTTTTCTGGAATTTTCCATAATAGTATGTGTAAAAGAAAGGTTCCTATGCAACATTTATCAACGTCTGACCCCTTGTTATCCATTCCGCCGCTCATAGGCATGCATCCAGTTGCCCTTCCAGAAGTAGATCAGGAAGATCACGGAACTTAAGCTCCAGGTCAGCGGATACGCCCAGAATATGGTGGTGATCTGCGGCATCAGACGCACCGCTATGGTAATATAGGTGATACGGATGGCACACCAGCAGAGCATCATCACCAGCATAGGCACAATGGAACGCCCTGCGCCCCGGAAAATTCCCGCCAGGCAATGGGAAAAGGCCAGCAGGAAGTAAAAGATCGTTACCGTTCTGGCTTGGGTCACTCCGAACTGCACCACGGCAGGTTCATCGTTAAACAGTGCGATCAGTATCGGCGAGAGCGCATAAATGCAAATGCCGACCACTTCTGCCATAGTAATGGAACATACGATTCCGAAAGCAGCACCCTTTTTCACACGGTCGTACTGCTTTGCCCCCAGGTTCTGGCTGATGAAGGTAGTCAGACCCATGGAGAAACAGGTGATCGGCAGAAAACCGAAGCCCTCAATCTTGGAATATGCGCCGCAGCCTGCCATGGCATCCGAACCGAAGGCATTGATGTTGGACTGCACCACCAGATTAGCCAGTGCTATAATGGAATTCTGCACGCCGGACGGAAGACCGTTGGACAGAATCTGCTTCATCATACTGCCATGAAACCGAACCTTGCCCGGTTCTACCCGGTACGATCCCTTCTCCTGCAGGAGACGGCGCAGGCAGAGAAGCGCACTGGCAAACTGTGAGATGATGGTTGCTGCAGCGGCAGCTCCCACACCCATACCAAATCCAGCAATAAACAACAGATCCAGCATCACATTCAGTAAGGAAGAGAAAATCAGATACATCAACGGATGTCTGCTGTCCCCTACCGACTGTAAGATTCCCACAAAAATATTGTACATGACAAAGCCCAGGGATCCTGCAAAATAGATCCGGAAATACAGAATGGAATTCGGCAGCACATCCTCCGGTGTTCCCATCCACCGCAGAATCTGAGGCGTAAACGTCATGCCGACGGCGGTCAGTACCAGTCCTGCTGCCAGTCCGAAGGCCACCATGGTATGCACGGTCTTGTGCACCTCTTCCATTTGCTTCGCGCCATAATACCGGGCGATGACTACGCCGGCACCCATGGCGATTCCGTTGAAGAAGCCCACCATCATGAAGATCAGGCTCCCCGACGAGCTGACTGCCGCCAGGGCCTTACTCCCTACAAAATTTCCAACAATCAGGGAATCCGCCGTATTATATAGCTGCTGAAACAGATTTCCCAAAAAAATCGGTACAGCGAAAGCAATCATGCGTCTCCAGATGGATCCTTCCGTCAATACTACCGCTGACATATGTTTTTTCACGTTCTAACCTCTTCTCTCGTATCATTATCTTCCAAAGTAAGCATCAATGCCGTCCGCCATCCCTTTTGCCAGCTTACTCTGGTAGCTCTCGGACGCCATATTCTCATCCTCTTGCGGATTCGTCATAAAGCCCATTTCCACAATAGTCACCGGTACCTGGCACCAGTTGATGCCGCTCATGGTATCGGTCTCCCAGACACTCTTCTTCTTTGCCTCTGTTGCGTTCACCATGGCGCCCAGCACACAGTCGGACAGGCTCCGGCACTTGGAGTACAGGCTTCCGTTATAAGGATTCTTCGAGGTCTGGCAGATAGTCAGAATCCCGTTCTGGCTATGGTCATCAGAGCCATTGGCATGAACCCGGATAAAGGCATCCGCCCCTGCGTTATTGGCGATCTGGGCGCGCTCCGCATTGCTGATATTCACGTCATGACTCTCCCGGATCATCATCACCTGATAGCCTCTGGCCTCCAGCTCATCCCTAAGCTTCAGCGACACAGCCAGGGTCAGCTTATATTCCGGCAATCCTGTGGAGACACCCCTTGTCCCGCTGGCCACCTTGGCCTTCATCTCGCTGGCGCCCGGCCCCACCGGCTCCTTCTCACTGTTGCCCTTGGCCTGATGTCCCGCGTCGATCACCACCAGGTAACCGTTGGAACCCTTGTTGGCAGGCCGCGTTGTCCCCAGTGTTGTTTCCGGCGGCATTTCCGAGGCCAGTCCCAGATACTTCGTTGAAATATAATATTCTTTTCCATCAATCTTCACTGCACTCCAGGTTCCATCATTGGCTGTCCTGGTGAACTTCTCCCGGCTCGATGCCACCCGGAATACTGCGCTGTCCGTGGATGGCTCCGTGCGGATGTTCACCCGCGTGGTAGCATATACCTCTTCCTGGGTATAAACCACCTTGGCCGGATCCAGCGTGGCCGGCACATGCGAAGACTGATCGTTCCCAGGCTGATCACCCGCTCCATTCTGCCCGTTTGGATCAGTGGTATTCGCTCCATCCTGTCCATTTGGATCAGCGGTATTCGTTCCATCGTCAGAACCATCTACTACCGGCTTGTCCGTCAGCGGCTTATCGTTATCGTTCTCCTGCCAAATGTCAGAATTCTTCCCGTTTCCCCCGCTCTGAGGCTTCTGCCCGCATCCGACCAGCAATGCCAGAACCAATAAAATTGCAATCCATCCTGCTTTTTTCATCTGCACTTTTCCCCTTCTTTTCATAATCTTGTAATAGAAAGCCCCCGCAGCGTCCTTCATGGAGACTGAGCCTTTATCGTAGGTACGACAGCATCGTAGATATTCCACTAATAAAATTCACCGCCCCGGCAACAGCCAGAACTCCCGCCAGCTGCCATCCGCTGACTCTCTTAAGCAATTTTCCGCTAAGCCTTCCGATCACCAGCCACAGAAGGATCTGGGACATGAAGTAAACTCTGGCACCGGAAGCATACATTGTGGGGGAGAAGAACATAATGGCTTCACTGGCACAGGCTGCCAGCACCATCAGGCACACCACGGCCTTATCCCGCAGCCGCTCCTCCAGCCTCCACAGAAGCACAATGGTAAAGACCACGGCCATAAGCCACCAGACAAGGGCCAGCCAGTTCTGTCCGCTTAAGGATGCCGGGGTCGCCACCTGATTGACACACTGAGTGATGTCCGTCACGCCCATTCCCATTTCGGAAAAAACATGGATTCCCACATACGGAAGCAACGCAACCAGCGCAAATAACACTGATATTCCTATCAGCATTCCAGAGACTCTATTCCCTCTATTCTCCTTCCAAAGTATCCATGCGCCAAGCAGCCAGATCAGACAGAAAAGCATCTTTCCTTCATTGGCAAAGCTGCTCAATATCCATTGCACCGTAATAAAAATATGGTTTCCTAGGGACATAGTCGCATACTGGGGCATCCACTGCGTGACCTCCGCCTGACTGCGCGCCTCGGTTCCCGGTGAAATAAAAAGCACAAACAGCGCTGTAATCATAATTATAATTTCCAGGAACGGCAGCCATGCGATCCTGCGTTCCCGACGGAAATCATAAACAAGCGCCAGTATACCAAAGGCTATCACCACCGCCGCAATCTGCTCCTGTCCCATGGCAGCGATAAAACCACAAGGGATCGCATACAAAAACATCCTTGTCGGCACGGATCCTTTTTTCGGAGCAGCCTGCCCGGAATCTGTCTTTACCCGCTTCACAGGCATGCCATTCTTCTGTGCATCCCATTCAGACTTTCCATACACCAGTTCCACAAAGGGCATAGCTGCCCAGATCCCGGCCACAATGGACCACAGATAGAAGGTGGAACCGGTGATCCAGAAGGCACCATACCCGATCACCTCAATCCCCAGGGACAGTATAGTCAGGCAGACAGCCAACGACAGGAAGAAGCTCTTGCGCTCCGTCAGGCCCCGCGCCATCTTTTTTAATATATGAACCAGTCCGGCCGGCAGAAGTGTCAGCATGGCTGCATTGGCAAACTGCCAGAAGGTCTTTCCGAAATAAAAAGCGATATAGGTCATGGCCTCCGAGGTCATTCTGCCTTCCCAGCCGATGTATCTCATTTTCAGATAAGGGAAGAACGGCATACTGTGCGCCATGCTGTAAAAATAGGCATCGTCTCCATCGGAATACGATATCTGCCCGCACAAAATAAGCGCTGCGAGGAAGAAGCACACAAAAAGGATCCTCTCGCCATACCGAAACATCTTCGTTTTCTCTATCGGTTGCAACTGATCACACCCCTCCGGCTGTCCATGTTCACATAAGCTCCGGACTTCAGGATCTCGGTGGCATTCTTTGCCCCAAGGATCACCGGAATATCCCTGCTCAGGCCGACGATGGCCGCATGGGTATCCAATCCTTCCTTCTCCACAACAAGCCCGGATGCCGTGCGAATCTGCTCCATCATGCTGTTATCTGTCTCTCTGGCTACGATAATGTCGCCCTTCTGATAATTCTTCTTCAGCTCTTCGGCATTTGTGCATACGCACAGACTGGCGGACACCTTCCGATTGTTGATCCCGGTTCCCGTGATCAGGATATGTCCCACTACATGTACTTTTATCATATTGGTGGTGCCGGATACGCCCAGAGGAATTCCTGCCGTAAGCACCGTGATATCGCCGGATTCCACCAGTCCTGCCTTCTCCGCCTCATCCACCGCGTGTTCGAACAGCTCGTCGGCATTCTCCTTCCGCTCCAGCAGAAGCGGTGTCACACCCCAGGACAGATTTAGCTGACGGCAGTTCTTCTCTGACATGCTGCAGCCGATGATAGGAATTCCGGGACGGTACTTGGACACCATCCGGGCCGTCCTTCCGGATCTTGTCACGGTAATGATGGCCGCTGCATTCAGGTCGCTGGCCGTCGTACAGGTAGCATGTGAGATAGCGTTGGTAATATCGGGATTGCTGACGCTCTCCCGTTGTTTAAATCTTCCGGTATAATCAATATCCTGCTCCGTGCGGGATGCGATCTTAACCATGGTCCGGACTGCCTCCACCGGATACAGACCTGCCGCTGTCTCGCCGGACAGCATGATGGCGCTTGTCCCGTCGTAGATGGCATTGGCAACATCGGTGGCCTCCGCCCTGGTAGGTCTCGGATGCTTCATCATAGAATCCAACATCTGCGTCGCCGTGATGACCTGCTTGCCCGCATTATAGACCTTATGGATGATCATCTTCTGGATCACCGGCACGTCCTCTAAGGGAATCTCTACACCCATATCGCCACGCGCCACCATGATGCCATCGGACACCCGTATGATCTCGTCAATGTTGTCCACACCCTGCATATTTTCAATCTTGGAGATAATGTTGATGTCATTACATCCCTTCTCCTCGAAGATCCGGCGGATCTGCAGCACCTCTTCCGCACTGCGCACAAAGGAGGCCGCGATGAAATCAAAGTCATTTTCGATACCGAAAACAATGTCGTCATAATCCTTCTGGCTGATATAGGGCATGGAAAGCTCCACATCCGGCACATTGACACCCTTCCGGTTGGAGATCTCGCCGCCGTTTAATACCACACAGGTAATCTCCAGATCCGTCACCTGCTCCACCCGCATTCCGATGAGTCCGTCATCGATCAGAATCCGACAGCCCGGCCGTACATCCTTCACCAGGTTCTTATAGGAAATGGACACGCGGTGCTCATCTCCAAGCACATCCTCCGCCGTCAGGGTGAAGGTCTGTCCCTCCTTGAGCATTGCACGGCCACCCTTCAGTTCTCCCAGCCGGATCTCCGGCCCCTTGGTATCTAATATGGTTGCCACCGGCTTCCCAAGCTCTTCCCGAAGCTGCCGCACCTGCGCCAGACGTCTGCCCTGCTCCTCATGGTCTCCGTGAGAAAAATTAAACCTGGCTGCATCCATTCCTTCCAACATCAGCTGCTTCAATACGCCGTTCTTGTCCGTGGACGGGCCCAGTGTGCATATAATTTTGGTTTTTCTTTCATTCTTCATAATGTATGGCCTTTCTTACTTATTATTACTGGTGATAAGCACTATTCACCGCCTCTCCACCTACATGACATTGGCTGTGAACAGTAACCTCTAATAAGTTATTGTACCAAATACTTTGCAAAAAAGAAAGAGGATGTTTTCACATCCTCAAATTCTTAGCACCAGTTCAGTCAGACCGATATCGGCAAGGGCTGAACTGTTACTTCCGAATCACAGTTCCCGTCTTCTTGGACTGGCCTTCTCCGGTCTTAAAAAGCTTCGTGATCAGGACGGTGCGGATCGCTGAATTGCCGATAAATTCAATGGCCGCTTCAATCTTGGGAAGCATGGTTCCCTCCGCGAACTGACCTTCCTCGATATAGTGCCGGGCCTCCGCCACAGTCATGGTATCTAAGGGCCGCTCCGTATCCTTTCCAAAGTCCAGACACACCTTCTCTACACCGGTAAGTATTACCAGTTTGTCCGCATCCAGAAGCTCTGCCAGCTTTCCTGCCGCTGTATCCTTCTCGATCACGGCACTGGCGCCCTTTAAGCGGTTATTCTGTACCAGGACGGGGATTCCTCCGCCACCGCAGGCAATCACGATCTGATCCGCATCCAGCAGGGCACGAACGGCATCGATTTCAATCACGTCCATAGGCTTGGGAGCCGCTACGATCCGGCGGTAGCCTTCACTGGTCTCCACCACGTGATTTCCCTTCTTCTCCTCCGCCTCGGCCTCTTCCTTCGTCATGGTTCTTCCGATGATCTTGGTCGGCTGATAGAAGGCTTCATCATAGGGATCCACCGTCACCTGCGTCAGCAGTGTGGATACCGGCTTGTAGATACCGCGGTTTAAAAGCTCTGTACGGATAGCATTCTGTAAGTCATATCCGATATATCCCTGGCTCATGGCAGAGCACACGGACATGGGTGTCGCCGTATATTCGGGATAGAGTCTTGCGAACTCTGCCATGGCGGTGTGGATCATTCCAACCTGCGGGCCATTGCTGTGGGTGATCACCACCTGGCAATCGTCCTGAATAAAGTCCGCAACCGCCTTGGCTGTTCTTTCGGTAGCCTCCTTCTGTTCAGGAAGGGTGGTACCCAGTGCGTCATGTCCCAACGCGATCACAATTCTTTTCTTTCTCATGAGGGTTCCTCCGTTACATGGATTTGCTGTAGTAATCATAGCACATCCGGGCGGAATTGGAAATACCCTTCTTCATTCTTCTTACATAGTCTTAATTTTTCTTACCCAAGGTTACGGAAATGGTGCTTTCTGTCCACTGTCCATTCTCAACACGCTGGATCGTGACATCAACGGTAGTGCCGGCCTTATAGTATTGCAGGCGCTCCGCCAGCGCTTCCATGGTGTCTACCGTACGTCCGTCAAAGCTTGTGATAATATCGCCAAGCCGGATTCCTGCTGTTTCAGCCGCACTTCCGGGTGTTACCTTCGCCACATAGACACCTACCGGCATGTTGTATGCCTTAGAAACACTCTCGGTCACATTCTGACCGTATACGCCGAGGAAGGCTGCCTCAGATTCCTTTACCTCTTCTCTGGTGATCAGATCGTTGATGATCGGTTCTGCGGTTGCCATAGGAATTGCGAATCCCATGCCTTCCACATCTGTATCGGAATACTTCACCTCATTGATACCGATAACTTCACCATTGATGTTCAGCAAAGCGCCACCACTGTTGCCCGGGTTGATGGCTGCACTCGTCTGGATCAGGCTGTTGGTGATGGAATTGTTGTTTGAATCCGTCACGGTCACTTCCCGGTTCAGAGCGCTTATCACACCGGTAGTCACAGACTGTCCATACCCCAGGGCATTGCCGATTGCGATGGCCGGTTCGCCCATCTTGAGGTTATCTGAATTCCCCAGCGTTGCAACCTTGATCTTGCTCAATGTATCCGCCGAAATACTGCTGAGGGGAATCTCGATCACTGCCAGATCGGTGCTGCTGTCCACGCCCTTGATCTCCGCAGCAACCGTCTGATCGTCCGCAAACGTAACGGACAGGGAGTTTGCTCCGTCCACCACATGATTGTTGGTTGCAATATACAGCATATCATCCGTCTGGGCTACAATGATACCCGAACCGGCGCTGGATCCTTCCTGGGTGTAGGTCTGGCCGAACCAGTTCTTATACTGCTGGACAGACAGATTGGTAATGGATACAATCGCGGGCATTACCTCTTCTACTACATCGGAGACATCGCTGACTACCGCTTTTGTCTCGGTGCTGGTGGACGTCACCTTATTCCCGCTGACCGTCGTACTGTTGCCCTGCTGCGTAGTCTGCAGGTTCTTGTTGTTCTTTCCTGTGGCATAATCAAAGATCGTCCCGGTCCCATAGAACACGGTTCCGCTGATCAGTCCGAATACCAGGGCGATAGCTGCGCATTTCCCTAACATCTTTCCGAAGCCGCCCTTCTTCTTTTCTCTGCGGGCTTTCTTCTGGGGAGCGTTATACGGGGTGTAGGCCTGCTGATATTGTGTGCCGCCTGCCGCTGCGCTCTGATATGTGTTCTGGGCTGTTCCTTGATATGTGTTCTGCGCGGCGCTCTGATATGTGTTCTGGGTTGTTCCTTGATATGTGTTCTGCGCGGCACTCTGCTCCACATTCACTGCTGCGCTCTGCTCCACATTCGTTGCTACATTCTGCTCCGCGTTCTGCACCGGCTCCTGCGCTGCGCTCTGTTCTGCATTCTGTACAGATTCCACTGCCGCGCTTTGTTCTGCCTTCGGCTCCTCATTTTTTACATAGCTATATGAGTATAAAGAATCAGAGGGGCGCTCGTTTTCATTTCCATTTTCACCATTGGGATTAAAATTGTTGTCCATAACCAAAATCTCCTTTCGTTCCTTTTCCTTTTCGGTTTCTGATTATGAGTTTAGTAGGGAAATGTGTTAAAATTGTGACGAATGTTTCAAAAAAATGTGATATTTCATCCCACGGGTGAAGTCCGCTGTGAATGGTACAAAAAAGCAGTGCCCCAGTCTGTTAAACCAAGGCACTGCTTCTAATATAACAGCTCAGTTCTCATTATTCTCTTGCTTTTTCTCTTCCAGAAAAAGCTTCCTTGTCACGAAGTTCCATATCATCACCACGCCGGTAGCCAGAATCTTGGAGATTCGGTAATCGATACCAAGCTGCTCCACGATCAGCCACAGCACCAGCTGGTTGAGCCCCATACCCATCAGGCAGAGCACGGTAAAGATAAGAAATTCCTTCACCTTGCTCATTCCTTCCCTGCCATGGAACACATACTTCATGCTGGCCAGGTAATTAAATACCAGAGAAATCATATAGGAAAGGGTGGAGGACAGCAGGTAATAAATGCCGAAAACTTCCGTAAAAAGTACCATCAGTCCATAATCCAGCAGCGTGGAGATGACACCTACGATTCCGAATTTGATTAATTGCTTGAGTAGACCTATATATTTTCTCATCCGTCCTCCGTTAGTTATCCGGGAAACCCGAACTCCGCTTCTTTACTCCACCGTCACTGATTTTGCCAGATTCCTGGGTTTATCCACATCACAACCTCTTCCCACAGCCACGTAGTAGCTGAAGAGCTGCAGCGGGATGATGGCCAGGGAGTTGGTAAAATACTGGTTGGTCTGCGGAATGTAGATGACATAATCCGCCGCCTTCTCAATCTCCGTGTTGCCCTCGTTGGTCACAGCCAGCACGAACGCGCCTCTGGTACGAACCTCCACGATATTGCTGAGCGTCTTCTTAAACAGGCTGTTCTGCGTAGCCACGGCAGCCACCAGAGTCCCCTCCTCGATAAGTGAGATGGTTCCGTGCTTCAACTCTCCGGCTGCATAAGCCTCCGAATGAACATAGGAGATCTCCTTCAGCTTCAGGGATCCCTCCATGGAGATGGCATAATCGATGCCTCTTCCGATGAAAAACACATCTCTGGCTGCAATAAAGCGGTTGGCGAACTTCTGGATCTTCTCCTTGCTGGACAAAAGCCGCTCGATCTGCTCCGGGAGCTTCTTTAAGTCGCCAAGCATTCCGGCTGCTTCCTGATCTGTCACCGTTCCACGCACCAGGGCGAACTTAATCGCCAGAAGATACTGGGCGATAAGCTGGGCGCTGTAAGCCTTGGTGGTAGCCACGGCGATCTCCGGGCCGGCCCAGGTATACATCACATTGTCTGCCTCCCTGGCGATAGAGCTCCCCACCACATTCACGATACCCAAGGTTCTGGCGCCTCTCGCCTTGGCTTCCCGCAGAGCTGCCAGTGAATCGGCTGTCTCGCCGGACTGGCTGATGATGATCACCAGATCCCCTTCGTCCAGAATCGGATCACGGTAACGGAATTCCGAGGCCAGATCCACCTCCACCGGAATACGAGCCATTCCCTCAAATACATACTTGGAGGTAAAGCCGGTGTGATATGCCGAGCCGCATGCCACAATGTGCAGCTTCTTCAGGCTGCGGATCTCATCATCTGTCATCCCCAGCTCCTCGATCTCAACGGTTCCGTTCTTCAAACGCGGACTTAAGGTATCACGCACCGTATTGGGCTGCTCATACATTTCCTTCAGCATAAAATGCTCGTAGCCGCCCTTTTCCGCTGCATTGATATCCCACTCGATGGTGGTGGATTCCTTCTGGATCTCCTCCTCGTCCACGTTATAGAAGGTGATACTGTCCCTGGTAAGCGCCGCAATCTCCTCATTCTGGATAAAATACACATCTCTGGTATATTTTAAGACTGCCGGCACGTCGGAGGCGATCAGATTACCGCTCTCACTCTTACCCACGATCAGAGGACTGTCCTTACGCACCGCATACAGGGTATCCGGGTGATCCTTGAAGATGATCCCCAGTGCATAGGAACCCTCCACCCGATGCATAACCTTGGTGATAGCCGTCAGAGGATCGCCGTTATAATAATAGTCCAGAAGATGCGCCAACACCTCCGTGTCCGTCTCGGACAGGAACTCATATCCCTTCTCCAGAAGCTTCTTTTTCAGCTTCAGATAATTCTCAATAATTCCGTTGTGAACCACCGCAATGGTTTCCAGCTTATTGTAATGAGGATGCGCATTCACATCGGATGGCGCTCCGTGGGTGGCCCAGCGAGTATGGCCAATGCCCACCGTTCCGGGCAGCATCGCCCCATCATGGGTCAGCTCGCTTAAGACCTTCAGACGGCCGGCAGCCTTCTTCATATGGATATTCTCACCGTCATACACTGCAATTCCCGCAGAATCATACCCTCTGTATTCCAGCTTCGACAGACCATCCAAGAGGATTGGCGCTGCCTGCTTCTCTCCGATATAACCTACGATTCCACACATATTTCTTCCTCCACTTCTATTTTTTACATTTCAGCCAGACCCAATGGCACAAGCTGAACTGTTACTCACCTGAACTGTTACTTATTTTCCCGCTCCCACAACGCATGCCAATAAGCGGGACTCATGGTTCGCTTTAATATCTGCTTTTTTCCCATGGACTCATAACGCATTCCGGCCCGGTAGCCCATATATTTCCAGGCACTCTGCCATAATAAGTTTACTATAAGCCATGGCCGTTTGATTGTCAACAGATACCGGGCTGTTTTCTTCACCATCCGAATGCCCTCCGACTCGGAGCGCACCCCGGCAAAGACCTCCGGGTGCTGCTTCTGGGAAACTGCCAGATCGAAATTCCTGCGGTACTGCTGCTTGCCTGTGTAATTGTGAGAATGCTGCACGATGGCCCCGGCAGCATAAGCAATCGCATAGCCCGCCATAACCGCATGTCCGGCATAGATCATATCCTCGTTGAATATCGTATGCTCCTCAAAGCCTCCCAGCTTATCATAGATATCTCTCCGGTATGCTGCGCAGACATTGGAGCAGAAAAAAGTCTTGATCCCCAGTCGCTCCAGATCCTTCTTTGACTTCACGCAGTCTTCCCCCGGATAATTAAAGCTGCGGATATATGCTTCCAGCACACTGCAGTCCGGTCTCGCCGCCTGCCTGCCATAGACAGCAGCCACGAAGCCTTCCGCACGGCTCTCATCCGCCTGTCGTTCATCCGCTGACTGTTCCCGGTACGGCGCTTTTGCATCACCCGCAAATGGCTCCAGCAGCCGCTCCACCAGGTTCTGATCCACCGGCATAGCGTCCTGGGTCATGCAGATAAAATACGGTGTCCGGGATCTTGCCACGGCCAGCCGTCTCGTACCGCCGTGGTCGAAGTCCTTCTTCGACACATGGAAGATCTCCAGTTCAAAGGACAAATGCTCCAGGAAATCCGCCATGTCCTGCCGCTCTAGATATTCCTCCCACAGCTTCTGCTCTGTATTGGCAATAATCACTTTATGAACAACAAATGTCTGCTCCTGCAATTTCTGCAAGAGCAGACGAAGTGTTTCATCCGGTCTGTATACGGGGATAATGACATCCACCATTCGATTTTCCATTGGCAACCCTTTCCTTAAAATATCTCAGGATCCTGTTACAACATCTTTTTATACTAGTTCGATCCGTTCTCCGTGGTCTCTTTTCTCTTTAACCCGGTATCCTTCACAATCTGATCGCTGATCTGCTGCACCGTATAGGACAGCTCATAATCCTCATTTTCAAAAAGGAACTTATGAAGCTCCTCCACATTGTACGCAAGATCCACCGGAGCCACGCAGTCCAGAGCATAGCCCAGATTCACGCCCTGCTTCTCAAATGGGAAGCCGGTATTCTCACCCAGATGGTAGCTGAAGGCATCCTTTGCCAGCAGCAGAAGCTCCGCACTGGTGAAGCTTGTCTTGATCTTGGGGAAGATCTCATCAATCAGGTTGTTGATGGTCATGATGTCAGACTGCAGAGCCTTCTCCACCATCTTCTGAATCACGAGACGCTGACGCTCGGTACGCTTGTAATCACTTCCTGCCGTCTGACGCACACGGGCATAGGCCGTGGCCTGCACACCGTCCAGAAGGTAGGTTCCGCCCTTGGAGAGATAATTCGCCTTCTTGCCGGAAAGCCGGGCTACTTCCTCTATAAATCCAGTCATGGCACTTGCTTCCTGATTGGTGATCTCAATCTCCACGCCGCCCAGGATGTCAACCGCCGATGCCACTGCATTGAAGTCAAAGCTCACATAATCCTTGATATCCAGATCCAGGTTGACGTTCAGCATGTTCACCGCCTGAGTATATCCTCCATAGGCGTAGGCCGCGTTGGCCTTCCGAAAGCCATGCTTGCTGTCTGTCATGTCCAGATATGTATCACGGTACACCGAGACCAGCTTCACTTCCTTGGTCTTCTCGTTGATACTGCAGATGATGATCACATCGCTGTTTCCCTCCTCGAAATTACCGTTGGAGCGGTTGTCCAGGCCAAACAGCGCGATATTCCGATATTTCTCCAGCGCTTCCACCGTCTGATCCTTGATATCCTCGTTGACCTTGTGATCCTCCTCTTTAATCTTCTCGCCGCTGTCCAGCTTCGACATCTTAATGCTGACATACAGCGCCGCCAGAACCACCAGCAGCACGATCAACTCCAGAATAAATACTATAACCTTCACTTTCCGCCTTTTTCTTGCGGAACCCTTCTTCTTTGCAGCCATATGTTTTTCCTCTCATGCTAATAAGCATTTTTATTAACAAAACCTCTGAAGACTGTGAGGAACAGGATCTTGATATCCAGCCCCACTGTCCAGTTCTCAATATAATACAGATCATGCTCGATCCGCTTGCGGATGGAGGTGTCGCCCCGGTAGCCGTTGACCTGCGCCCAGCCGGTCATGCCCGGCCGCACCTGATGCTTGATCATATACCTTGGGATCTCCTCCCGGAACTTCTCCACGAACTGTGGTCGCTCCGGCCTGGGTCCGATCAGACTCATATCCCCCTTCAGCACATTAAAAAGCTGCGGCAGTTCATCGATACTCGTCTTGCGGATGAACTTCCCGACCCCGGTGATCCGCGGATCATTCTGCACGGTCCAGCACTTCTTCTCCTGCTTCTCGTCCTGCACCCGCATAGAACGGAACTTGTACATCTTAAAAGGACGATTATGCCGTCCTACCCGCTCCTGCGCATAGATCAACGGCCCCTTTGAAGTGCTCTTGACAGCAATAGCCGTCGCCAGCATCACCGGCGAAAACAACACAATGCACAAAAGCGAGCCAACCACATCCATCACCCGCTTGATAAAGGCATTGAATGTATTACTTAATGGCACATACCGGATATTGATCACCGGCAGTCCCAGCAGGTCCTCCGTGTAAGGCTTGGTGGGAATGATATTGTTGTAATCCGGAATAAACTTGGTGTGTACACCGGACTTCTCGCAGAGCGCCACGATATGCTCCAGCTTGTAATACTCCTCCAGCCCCAATGTAATGGCGATCTCGTCCAGATGATTTTCCGGCAGGATCACAAACAGGTTGTCGATCCGTCCGATCACCTTGATCCCCTTATACATGGTGCCGCGCTCAATATTGTCATCCAGGATCCCCCGCACGTTGTAGCCCCACTGGGGATTCGCAATGATCCGGTCAATATACTCCTCCGCTGCCCTGGAATAGCCTACAAGCAGGATATGCTTCAGGTTATAGCCTCTTTTACGTATCTTGCGCAACCCATACCGGATCAGATTCCGAACCAGTATATCCAGAACCACATTCAGCAGATAAAAGTAAATAAGCATCTCACGGGAGAAGTCTCCCGCTGCGTTAAACGGCCTCCCGGAGCTGTGCTCCATCACAGCGCTGTCCAGCAAAAAAAGGATACTGAAAAGAATGACAATACCCACCGTGTTTGCCTTGAATACATTCCATCCTTCCAGCCGCCGTCCCTGCACCCGCTTGGGGGTATAGAGATTGAAGGCGTAGTACAGCATAATGTACACCGGAATGATGACGATCAAAGCTCCCATATATGCGCTGAGAGGAAGAACTCCTTCCTCCACTGAGAGAAAACCGCTCTCAAACTTCAGCCACCAGGCGCCCACATAAGCGCCCGCCGTCACCAGGGAATCGATCACCACATGGAGACGGTTGAAGTTTTGCTGATTATCCTTAATCATCCTGATCACCTACTATATCTTACCGCAAGCACTTCAAGAAAACAATTCTATTTTTCTTAAAATTTCCTTAACCTGCGGACTGTATTTTTCCACAGCTCCGGTTGAAGCCTCCAGGCATTTCGAAGGCGTTCTCTGTCAAAACGTACCTTATTCTCCCTCCGGCAAAGGGCAAATCCCTGGGATATTCCCTGCCGATACTCCTTCCCCAATCCCTTGCGGGCAAAGAAAAGAAGCTTTACAAGAATCCCAAGCGCCAGCAGCGGGCTGTTGAGAATAAGCTGTGATAATGGCATGTTCTTGTATGCCACATAGAGACTGTTTCTGGCGGAAAGACGAACCTTAAATGCATTGTGCTTCGAGCCTGTGGTGGCGCTTCCCATGTGGTACACCCGTGCCGCCGATGCAAAGCAGTTGACATAACCGTACAGTCTCGCCCGGTATCCCAGATCGATATCCTCAAGGTATGCAAAATGCTTCTCATCAAGCCAGCCGATCTCATCAAAAACAGCACGCCTGTAAATGGCCGCTCCGGCACAGGCTGCAAATATCTCCACATCGCGGTCGTACCTCTGCTCCGGCTGCCCCTTGCCTCTGGCAAAGCCCCAGCCCAGAGCACAGTAAAAATCTCCTGCATCGTCCATAATCCGGCGGTTGGCAAAATCTATCATCTTGGCCTGGCAGGCAAAGATCCGATCCGACCGCTGCACCGCTGCCAGCAAAGCCTCCACAAACTCCGGCTCTGCCTCGGTATCGTTGTTCAAAAGGATCACATAAGGCGTATCTGACGCCTTGATTCCACGATTCACCGCCACGCAGAAACCATAATTCTTATCCAGCGGAAGAACACGGACTTCGGGACAATTCTCCGCAAGCCACGTAGGGCTTCCGTCCGTGGAACCGTTGTCCACGATAAGAACTTCAAAATCCGCTATGGTCTGCCGTTCAAGCGAGGCCAGACAAGTCTTCAGGTAGGCCATTCCGTTATAATTGGGAATTACAACTGTCACTTCCGGCATGGTCACTCTCCTTTGGATACTTCACTTTCGGATATGCATTCCTGCTGATCCCCTTCCAGGGATTCTTCTCCGCAAAAAACGCTCCTTATGATATACTGCGGCGTATTATTGAGGTTGATATTCATACGCCCGATATACTCACCCAGCAGCCCAAGCATCATCAGGATGAGTCCGCCCAGCAGCAGGATCGCTGTCATAATGGAACTCCATCCCGCCACCGGCTCCCCGCAGATCATCTGGCGCAGCACCACGTAGATGCCATACAGAAACCCAATACAGGCAATCAGGGTTCCGATGATCGCTGAAAACCGCAGCGGCTTCACGGAGAAGGCAATGAAGCCATTCATCCATACCTTCAGGCACTTCACCAATGTAAAATTGGACTTGCCCTCTTCCCTGGGCCGATGGTCGATGTAGACATTGGTGATCCGGTTGGTGGTCCGCAGGATCAAGCCCCAGATGTATGGGAAGGAATTGCGATCCTTCTGCATCTCATCCACCACGAACCGATCCATGGCAAAATAGCTGCAAAGCCGCAGATCCTTCGGCTTGTCCAACAGGATCCGTGCCATCCAGTCATTGACTCTGCTTCCAAAGTTCTTAAACTTGCTGTGCTGCTTGTGGTGGTATTTGCCAAAGACCACATCCCAGCCCTCTTCCAGCTTGTCCAGCAGCTTATAAGCCTCCGCCGCCGGATTCTGTCCATCGTCATCCAGGGAAACGATATAATCTCCCTTTGCCACGGAATAGCCTGCCATCAAGGCGCTGTCCTGGCCGAAATTCTTGGACAGGTTCACAGCTATTACCCGTGGATTCTTCCTGGCAAGGCGCTGGATCTCCCCCAGGGTATTGTCCTTGGGGGACGCATCGTTCACCAACACGATCTCATATTCATATCGGTCATTTTTCGAAAAACAGTTGTCGATCTCTGCCACCACGTGAGCGATGGTATGCTCGGAATTGTAGCAGGGAATCACAAATGACAATTTCTTCATGGTTTTTCCTCTATCGATAGAACTCCTTTACTTTACTGCATACCCGGTACACATCCTCATCCGTGATACGATAATGCAGAGGCAGGCGCAGCAGCCGCTCACTCTCACGGGTGGTATAGCGATCCGTCCCGTGGAACACGCCATACTTCTTGCCGGCCGCCACCGTGTGAAGGGGTATGTAATGGAACACTGCACCGATCTCATTCTCCTTTAAGAAGGCAATGAGACGGCTGCGCTGCTCAATATCATCCGTCTTGATGTAAAACATATGCGCATTGTGCTGACAGCCCTCCGGAATATAAGGCAGCTCGATCTTCCCCTGCTCCGCCAGTTCCGAAAGCTCCTGATCATAAATATTCCACAGGTGCAGACGCTTGTTATTAATCTCGTCCGCCAGCTCCAACTGTGCCCAGAGATAGGCCGCATTCATATCGCTGGGAAGGTAGGAGGATCCAAAGTCCACCCAGGTATACTTATCCACCTGTCCCCGCCAGAACCTGCTGCGGTCGGTTCCCTTCTCCCGGATGATCTCCGCCCGATCCCGGTTGGCGATATCACGGATCAGGATGGCTCCGCCCTCGCCCATGGAATAATTCTTCGTCTCATGGAAGGAGAAGCAGCCATAATCACCGATGCTGCCAAGAGGCACGCCCTTATAGGTACTCATCACCGCTTGGGCTGCATCCTCCACCACGCCCAGATGATGACGCCTTGCAATGTCCATAATGGTATCCATCTCGCAGGCTACACCCGCGTAATGCATGACCCAGATAGCCTTCGTCCGATCCGTGATGGCATCCTCGATCAGCTTCTCATCGATATTCATGGTATCCGGCCGGATATCCACAAACACAGGCTTTCCTCCGCGCAGTACGACGGCATCCGCCGTGGAAGCGAAGGTATAGGATGGCATGATCACCTCATCGCCCGGAGCGATATCCTGTAAGATCGCCGCCATCTCCAGGGCATGGGTGCAGGAGGTCGTCAGCAGCACCTTAGGAGACTTCATGCGTTCCTCCAGCCATGCATGGCATTTCTTTGTGAAATATCCGTCTCCGCAGATGTGTGCGTTTTCCACGGTCTGTCTCATGTATTCAAATTCTTTTCCCGTAAAGGGAGGCTCGTTAAAATGAATCATTTTATGTTCTTCTTTCCTGCCGCATGAATGTACATCCAGCTCTTCGCGTAATCAATACGCTGTCCGTCGTCCATAGCGGCATATTTTTCAAAGGTGATCCTGGAACGCTCCATGGGAAGCTCTCCGCATCTGGAGCAGAATACCTCTTTCTTCCTGGAGGCCGCAGTCATACGGCCACAGCCCGGACATATGAATATTTTCATCATTGGGGTTCACATCCGCTTTCTGGTTGCTGGTTGCTGATTCCCCTATTTTAGCATTATCTGGAAGAAATAGCAACCACAGTCGCAGGATAATATATTGTTAAATAAATGAACACCGTCAGCGCGGACCACACGATTCCGAGGCACAGAACGATCCAGCGCCTGTATTTTCTGTGTTTCTCCGTCAAAAAAGTCTCCTGCGCGGCTGCCGGATCCCCGCTCGCCTCAGTCCCCTTGGAGATATACTGCCAGCCCAATGTCACAAAATACATAAGCGGCAGAAGCATCGGCATACTGTAGCGGCCCTGTGGCTGAAAGTCTACATAGTAGGAATGATACAGGTTCAGCAGATTGGGGATGATGCCCGTGATGAGCAGGGCCGCTATCCACACGCGGTTCTGCCACCCGGTGCCCGGAAGGCCATCCTTCGCTTCCGCCATGCCTGCTTCTGCCTCCGCTGTGTCCGCTTTCGTCTCCATAACGCTCGCTTTCTCCCGGAGCTGACTCCGCTTTCTTCTGATTTGTATAATCAGATGCCAGAGGGCCGCCCCGGCTCCGATCACGATCACAGCTACATAGATGACGTACATCCAGATCTTCAGCGGAATGCTCACATATCCGAAGCAGCCGATGAAGCTGATCCCTGCCACCTTGATCCATCCCCAGGAAAACAGCATATCCCAAAGGCTGGCTCCTTCATGGTACGGAAGATATCGGTTGGATGGCTTCAAGTTATCCGCCGCAAACTGCTGGGAATACTCCTCGCTGGTGGCAAGTCCCAGGAAATCTCCCTGATACAAAACCGCATTGCGGATGAACCACCAGGCAATCCCCAGAAGTACCAGGCCTGCGATCAGAAGCATCTTTTTTATCAGATCCAGGCGCTTCCGTCGATCCTTCCACTGCCGCAGCAGGCTGACACACACCAACAGGATACTCGCCAGGATCACGCCGTAGGCATCGTAATAGCACATGGCGCACAGAATGATACCGATTGCCATGGTGATACAACTGCGGTAGGACCAGCCGGATTCCATCCCCAGCAGCCAGGAATAGATGATTACGGACGTAGCCATGACCGCGAAGCTGTCACTGTTGACATAGGAGCATAGGAAGACAAACTGCGGAAGCATGGTAACAAGAACCGTAAACAGCCACTTTAAGGTTGTTCTTCCCCAAAGCTTTTCCCCAATCCGCAGGGAAAACCAGGCCGTTACGACACCGCTTGCCACACTGACCATGCGCGCTGCCATCAGCAGGACAAAGGCATCCTTCGAAAACCAGGACGCAACCGTCATAAAGAATGCCCCGATCGTCTGGGGCAGGATTGGGAAAAATGCGTAGGAATATCCCCATGCCGCATCCCGGATCGACGGATCGCCGCCGTGGGGCGGCAGCGTGCGGTTCTCATATAGATACTGGCAAATCCGATAGCGCATAGGCTCATCCGGAGATGCATTGAAGGGCTGGATTACTGCCCACAAAAATATAAATATTCCAAATAATAGCAGGAAGAGAAGTTCTCTTCCCCGCTCCCGCCTATCAGTCACGTACTGTCACCTCCGCCTGTGGTTCTACAATGATCCGATATCCGGCTGCTCTCATCCGGCTGCAGAATGTCTGCCATGACGGATCAGCCTGTGCTGCCGGAGTTGCCTGTGCTGCCGGAGTTGCCTGCGATGACAGATCGATTTGTGCTGACGGATCAGCCTGTACTGACCGCAGCGCGGATCCGCTGATTACCGTCAGGTCTGCGCTGACCATGTCAACCTGGGCCGCCAGAAATGCCCGCCGGAAGTATCCCTTGAAATGCCTTGGGAGACCCGCAAACCGCGGCTTAATGGAACCCTCCTTGTCCCAGTAGCCACACTGGCGCACCTTTCCATGGGAAATCGACTTGCTGCCTGTCATCCCCACGCCCGGCCGGGCGCAGCTTCCCAGCAATGCCGCAATGCTTCCCTCTGCGATCTTCCTTACTGCCATATTAAGTACCAACACGAAATCCGCTTCCTGTCCGGGCTGATAATCCCACAGGATCTTCGCCTGGCAGGATGACAGCTCCTGCTCTATATTCTTCCGCAATCCGGCGGGTATATTCACAGAATTTTCCTTTTCCGTACCCGACCAGGCGCAGATACCTACCATAATATCCTTCGGAACCTGATACTGGATCCGGTAGAAGCCCAGGTCGTTGTCCATCCTGACTGTCCCCTGAAATCCTCTCCGCCCAAGGCTGGCCTCCACCGCCCGCTTTCCGGCCTCGTAGGCATAGAGCTTGCTGTCGGTATTCCCGGCTGTGGAGCCGGAATGCACCCGCCAATGATAAAGGATTCTCGGAACATGTTCTATTCGCGCTGCCTGCTCGCTTAAGCGCAGCACGAGATCGAAGTCCTGAGCGCCGTCGTACCGGCTGTCCAGACCTCCGACCCGATCCAGAAGTTCCTTTTTCACCATAAGGAAATGGCAGATATAATTATTTCCCAGCAGCAGTTCCCCGTTGAAGGCAAGCTTGAAGTGCGGCTCCATATACTGGCTCAGATCCGCAGATACCTTGTCCTCATCCGAGTACAGGAAATCAGCGCCTGTCTCATTGATGCAATGCACCATCTCATACAGCGCTGATGGCACCAGCAGATCGTCATGATCCAGCAAGGCGATATATTCTCCGGCTGCAAAGGCAAAGCCCTGATTGGTATTTGCCGATATTCCGCCGTTTTCGTCAAGCCTCCGGTAACGGATACGGCTCTCCTGACCATACTGCTCCCGGACGACCCGCTCCACCTGCTCGCTGTTGCTGCCGTCAGCGATGCAAAGCTCCCAGTTGTGATAGGTCTGGGCTGTGACCGAATCGATCATCTGACACAGAAACTGCTCCGGTGTCTCATAGGTGGGTACAACAATGCTCACCAGCGGAGCATATGCAAGACTGGTGCCGCACTGACACTTCAGCTCCTCCGGCGTCGGCAGATAGGACGAGAGCTTATCGCCATAGTCCTGGTAGGGTGCAGACAGCTTCTCCCGCACCTTATAGTAGAGTTCCTTCGGCTGGTATCGGCGAGAGAGGCTTTTTAATTTTTTCAGGTTTGATCTTGTTATCCGTTGAGGCATGCCTGGTTATTACTCCTAAACTATTATGGCCTGGGCCACGATTTAGCGTCCTGTTTATTCTGACTGAACTGCTTCTTATTATAGTACAAATGTTCAAAAAGAAACACCGGTATTCTCTTAAGTTATTTTTAATAATCTTTAAGAATCACCGGTGTTTTTATTTCATACTTTAATTCATCACCAACTCGTCCCATTTATCCGCAGGTATCAGCGCAATATAGGTTTTGCCGGTGTTCAGCGTTATTGCGTTCCCCGCCGCATCGTAGAAATGTGTGGGGGATGCCATTGCGTCCTTCTTCCAGGTAATGGGAACGGCCTTGCCGTTGGTAACGAAATACCCTTCCCCGCTGCCAATGCAGTCATAGGTCAGATAGCCATTTTCATCCAGCAGCTTATAGCTGCATTTCTGGAGGATCAGATTCTTGAAGCAGAGCTGTGCATTATTGTTTCCGGGATCCACATGGGGCGCCTCGTACTCCGAATAGTAATACAACTGATCCGCACTGCGGTACTCCAGGCTGGACATGTTATGAGGGAACGGCAGTTCAATGGCATTGGCTGTCAGGGCCTCCGCCCCTGCAAGCTCCACAGGCTCCTTCTCCGTAGCAAACTGGAAATGGGTTCCTTCGTAATAATCATTGTAGGTTGCAGAGATCTTATGCTTCTCCAGAAGACTCTTCACCTCACCTGCGGAAATATATTCCGTGTACTCCCTGGACTTTCCGTTGGGAATACGGCCAAATTCACCGCTTATATTGTCGGCGCACTTCTCCTTCAGGTAGGAATTGATATAATACGGTCCGCCGTCATGGCACAGCACCGCATTCCACTCAGAAGCCAGAATGACGTTGGTGGTGCGGGCGCTTCGAATATTCCCCAGCCGTTCAGTGCTGTCCCAGTTCTTTACCAGCACCATGAAGCGGGTGATGCGGCCATTCATCTTGCTGTTCATGATCTCGTACACGATATCCGCCTTAGTCAAGCCATAATGGGGCAGCGCAACGGATTCATTATCTATCATGGCCGCAATCGGGCGCTGATCCTTCAGGGCTTCATCTATCCACTCGTTGGTGAGCTCGCTGCGGTACATCCCCTCCGGGTCCTTCTCTTCCTCCGGCTCAGGTTCGGGCTCTGACTTCGGCTCTTCGATGGGTTTCGGATCCGGTTCGGATTCCGGCTTCTGGCCGCAGGCCGGGAGGGACAGTGCCATCAGAAGGATAATACCTAACAATTTGATTCGTTGTTTCATTACTACAGTTCCTTTCCTAATACTATTGTTTTTCCTATATCACCAAACCCAATCTATCGTATTACGACTCCAGCCCCTGCTGCTTCAAGAATTCTTTTGCCTTCCCCGGCAATTCGATCTGCAGACTTTCACAGATCTCCTCGATCAAGCCGTTTTTACACAAAATAGACCCAATCTTCTTAATCCGCTTCGCAATGGCCTGTTTCGTAACACCAAAGTGCTTCGCCGCCTCTGAATGCTGAAAATGGTAAATACCGTCCTCATATCCCATCATATAGGTAAGTGTCTGATATTCCGTTTCCGCCAGAAGCACTTCCAGCACTTCCCGCAGTTCCTCCATGCCTGCCTTCAGAAGAGCCTTTTCCGAAGTGGTCAGTCCCGGTTCCACCAGAGATTCCATCATATCGGCTGTCAGCTCGCACGACAGCATCTTGACGCCGCTCTTCTCGATACAGGCGCTTACTTCCTTGCGTATATAGAAGGAGGCGTAGGTCTGATAAAGCGCACCTTTCTTCGGGTCATAATTCTCAATGGCCTCCAGCAGCGCCATGTTACCCGACTGGATCCAATCCGCAAAGTCCCCGTTCTGTATCTTATCTGCACCTACGTTATATTTGTTGACAATAAAGTTGAAGACATACTGCAGGTTCGCCTCGATCACCCGCTTCTGGGCTTCCTTGTCACCGGCTTGTCCTGTGGTGATCAATTCCGCCGTCTCCTGATTCGTCAGCATCGGGATACTCAACACCTGGCGCATGTACTCATAAAGCCCCGTATCATAATTGTACAGCATTTCCAGTATCTTATCCTTTTTCATGATTCCCCACCAAGCTTTCCAATAGGATCATTCTCATTTTTTCACAATCTTCTTATTAATATACCTCACTCATATGAATCTGGATTTTATGTAATCCTCTTAATCAAAGGATTTGGAGGAACTTCTTTTTGTATATACCTAACCATATTGCGAAACCTATAAGGACGCGAAGCCAGTCCTATATCTAGTTCTAAGGTATCTCTTCCTTTTACCTTTTTCAAAATGTTCAAATATGCCTCATAACTTCCATACTCCATAGCTTTTTTGTATGCGGTAGTAACCAAATACAATTTCATATCCCTGTACTTAAATTGATCTTTTTCAAAAATATCCGAAAAATCATTCTTCAAAAAACGGTTTATCGCTGTGTCGAACTTATCCCGAATCTCGCTGTTGATTATATTTATCGGTTCATTAACATTTTTAAATTCTAAAATATACAGGACATATGAATTACACTCACAATCTACGGGCACAATATAATCCACCGACTTTGGCGTTTCTCCATCTAAGTGTTGATCGTTATAGTAATCATCAACTTTGATCCCTACATACTGCTCCGTACACAACTCCGGTGCAACCTTTACCTCTATTCCTGCATCCTCAATCGTATCTTTTATGTATTTATTCAGTTTTCCATTATTGCGTATCATTTTTATCATAAATATTACTGCGCTTCCCTCTTTCGAACCAATTCCAGAATCAAGTTCTCCCTTTCCTCATAAAGCGTCTCTGCCACATCTACAAAGTTATCATCCTGTGTTCCAAATTCATCTGTATGCATCGTATACGTACGGCTCTTTCCTTGCTCCATTTTCATTAAAATGGGACTGTAATCATCCGAAACAAGGTCTCCTGCCAGCACCCTGTTGTTTAATTCATTAAATACATAATTACTGTGAGACGCCATCATAAGCTTTACATTTTCTTTCGACAGCTTCACAAACTTTTTCATCAATATCACTTGATTTGAAGGATGTAAATGAGCCTCCGGCTCCTCAATAAAAATAAGAGAACAAGGTTTTCTTTCTTCCGTTTCCTGTGGTTTTCGCGAAATTCTACGCTTACCATTCACCACAATATATTTCAAGTACGCTGTTATCGGCGCTATCTCAGAAACCATGGAAGATGCGTCATTCATCTCGAGCACCTGCCCCAAGTCTTCCCGCTTGTAAATAATAGTTTTCTTCTTTGTATCAAAAAGCACTTCCCCTTTTAATATTGTCCTCTCTATTTCCCTTGCAATTTCTCTCAAATCACTCCTTCGTTCTGTCCTTATAGATGACAAAGCCAAATAATAATCTGACACCGGTTCGGAAATACTTGGAATCTGTATCGTCCCCCGAATCATAGCACGATTTTGTGATAGCTCTGCTAATACAGGTCCAAAAGATTGCATTCCTGTATAT
>CAKSAI010000006.1 GCA_934434905.1 uncultured Lachnospiraceae bacterium
CAATAAAGCAGTTCATAGCCATTGGCCGTCAGTGCGCAGGCTGCATAATTCTCTGCATATATTCCTCGAAAATGCTCACTCTCCGGCTGCCGTAGCCCCTGCACTGTCATACCGGTTCTGGCTGACAAAAGTCCAGGATCACTGTAATACAGCTTAAACGACGGCAGATCCAGATATGCAGACGGCGGCAGAAACCCTTGTGTGCATTTCGTACACTTATGGACAATCCCGGCTCGCACCAGCCAATCAATGGACGCTCCATACTGGGAAGCCCTCGCCCCGGATTTTATCAATTTATATTGAAACTTCTTGTGATCTCGCGCCAACTGTGTTGGCAGCGAATCATAGGCTTCAAAGATTTTCACTGCCTCTCCGTCTCTGGCATACTTCGCCATGTCCGCAACATAGGAATTCAGAAGCATTTGCCTTACCTCTGCCTGGGACAGCGTCGCCCAACGAGAGATATCAGCCATAACGGCTGCCGGCATTCCGCCCACGATACAGTAGTTATAATATTCCTGCATAGCCTCCAGATGAAGCTGCTCCGGCAAAACCAGATCCTTCTCGAAATGTACCCGGATCGTATCTGCCAGAAACTCCTTCCCCTTCGCCCAAAGATATTCCTCAAAATCTAACGGATACATGGTGAACATCTGCACCTTCCCCACCGGAAAAGATAATTTCTGTCGGTTCAGAGCCACTCCAAGCAGGCTGCCTGCTGCGATCACATGGTATTCCGGCGCCTCCTCTGCAAAATATTTCAAAGAAGTCAGTGCTCGTTCGCACAGTTGAACTTCGTCAAAAATAATAAGCGTTTCCTCCGGGATGATACTGGTGTGATAATACCTTTCCAGCATGGCGACTATGGTATCCGCCTTTATGACCGATTCAAAAAATGTCCCTATCGCTTCATCCGTCTCAAAATTTACATATACCGTGTTTTTAAACTGCTCCGTGCCAAACTCCTGCATCGTATATGTCTTGCCGACCTGCCTTGCTCCATAGAGCAGCAGCGGAAGACGGTCGCCTGTCGCTTTCTTCCACCGGATCAGCTTCTCCATTATCTTTCTCCTCATGTCAGCTTCCCTCCATGGCTTAAGTATAATGCTTTTCATGCGTTTCGTCAAGAAAAATGTGATTTTTCACATTTTTTCCAACGAATAAATGTTCCGATTTACATTTTTTCATCGTTTTAAATTACATTTTAAATTACATTTCTTTCATCATTGACACAATCTTTCTTTTTTGCTAGAATAAAAAATTAATACATGATTATAGGTTTCCCAAAGGAGCCTTATAATTACAGAACATTCTAAGAAAGAGAGGATTTGCGAAAATGGGTAAAATTATCGGCGAAGGAATTACATTTGACGATGTGTTATTAGTTCCTGCATACTCAGAGGTAACGCCCAACATGGTGGATCTTACTACCCGTCTCACCAACAAGGTCAGACTCAACATCCCAATGATGAGTGCCAGCATGGACACCGTCACAGAGCACCGGATGGCCATCGCAATGGCAAGACAGGGCGGCATCGGTATCATTCATAAAAATATGTCTATCGAAGCACAGGCAGAGGAGGTAGACAAAGTAAAACGTTCGGAAAACGGAGTAATCACTGACCCATTCTCGCTTTCCCCGGAACACACCCTGCAGGATGCAGACGATCTGATGAGTAAGTTTCGGATCTCCGGTGTTCCCATCACAGAGAACGGTAAACTGGTAGGCATCATCACCAACCGCGATCTGAAGTTCGAAGAAGATTTCACCAAGAAGATCAAAGAGTCCATGACCTCAGAGGGACTGATCACCGCCAAGGAAGGAATCACCCTGGAGGAAGCCAAGAAGATCCTGGCCAAGGCAAGGAAGGAAAAGCTCCCCATCGTGGATGACAACTTCAATCTGAAGGGTCTTATCACCATTAAAGATATTGAAAAACAGATCAAATATCCGCTTTCCGCCAAGGACGAGCAGGGACGGCTTCTGTGCGGCGCAGGTGTCGGCATCACCGCCAATATGATGGATCGTGTGTCCGCTCTGGTGCAGGCGCACGTGGACGTCATCGTTGTGGACTCTGCCCATGGACATTCCGCCAACATCTTGCGCGCCGTGCGGGAAATCAAGAATGCATATCCCGACCTGCAGGTCATCGCCGGCAATATCGCTACCGGTGCAGCCGCTAAGGCACTCATTGAGGCCGGCGCAGATGCCATCAAGGTCGGTATCGGGCCAGGCTCCATCTGCACCACACGTGTGGTCGCGGGTATCGGTGTTCCCCAGATCACTGCCATCATGGACTGCTATGCGGTGGCAAAGGAATACAATATCCCTGTAATCGCGGACGGCGGTATCAAGTATTCCGGAGACATGACCAAGGCCATCGCTGCCGGTGCCAATGTCTGCATGATGGGAAGCATCTTCGCAGGCTGCGATGAGAGTCCGGGAACCTTCGAATTATATCAAGGAAGAAAATACAAGGTATACCGCGGCATGGGTTCACTGGCTGCCATGGAGAACGGCAGCAAGGACCGTTACTTCCAGCAGGATGCCAAGAAGCTGGTGCCGGAGGGCGTAGAAGGCCGTGTAGCGTACAAGGGTACCGTGGAAGATACCGTATTCCAGCTCATCGGCGGTCTCAGATCCGGCATGGGTTATTGCGGTACACCTACCATTGAGGATCTTATTGAGAAGGGACAGTTTATTAAGATTTCGGCGGCTTCTTTGAAGGAGAGTCACCCGCATGACATTCATATAACGAAGGAAGCACCGAACTACAGTGTAGATGAGTAATTTTACTCAAAACATAACCCCGGGCTGCGCGTTTCCCGGAACAAACTGTCGGTCAGTTTGTGAGGGATATGTGCTGCCCGGGGTGACTATTTTATGAGTAAAATTACCTTCTATATTTACGGGGTGCCGGCACCGCCGGTGCCAGTTCCTGTTCCGTTCGTTCCGGTCCCGGTTCCATTCGTCCGGTTTGTACCGTTAGTAGCATTGTTTACACCGTTCTCTACATCATTTCCGATGTTTTCCACGCCGTCCACAATATCGTTACCAATATCATTGATCACACCGCCGGTAGTTCCGTTGGTGTTATTCTTGTTCTCGTTGGTTGTTCCATTTGTCCCGGTTCCGTTCGTTCCAGTTCCATTGGTGCCTGTTCCGTTTTTCCCGGTTCCGTTTGTTCCGGTCCCGTTCGTTCCGGTTCCGCTCTTCCCGGTCCCGTTCGTTCCGGTTCCATTCGTTCCAGTTCCATTGGTGCCTGTTCCGTTCGTCCCAGTCCCATTGGTCCCGGTTCCGTTCATTCCATTATCATTGTTTGCTGTCCCGCAGGCTGCAAGACTGCTCAGCGCAAAGATCAATGCGCATCCTACGATAAGACGTTTCCACTGTTTCATAATAAAGTTCTCCTTTTATTAAAATTTGTCCTTCTTAATATCTGCGAAAAATACGGCTTTATACACATTTTTATTATTTTTTCATCTTTGGTTTAAAGATTAGGCTGGCAAGATAACCAAAGACAAGGGCTGCGCTGATTCCCACGGCGCTGGCGGTAAATCCTCCCATGAATATGCCAAGAAACCCGTTTTCATCCACCGCCTTCTTAACGCCCTTCCAGAGCACATTGCCGAATCCCAGCAAAGGAACTGAAGCACCTGCGCCGGCAAATTTCTGGAAGGGCTCGTAGAGCGAAACAGCGCCCAGCACCGCACCGGTGCAGACCAGAAGCACCATGATCCGTCCCGGCATCAGCTTTGTTTTCTCCATGAGGATCTGTACCAGCGCGCAGATCAGCCCGCCAACCCAGAAAGCATTTACATAATCCATATCGTTCTCCTCTCAATCTCTCTCCAGCACTACTCCATGAGCAATGCCGGGCACACTCTGCCCTTCGTGAAAGCTGACGGTGGACATCAATGCTCCGGTTGGCACGAACAGCACCCGCTTCCAGGCTCCCTTCTCCATCTGAGGCAGGATGTGGGCGCTCAGAATAACGGCAGCACAGCCACAGCCGCTTCCGCCCGCGTTAGTGTTCTGTTTTTCCCGATTATAGATTTCGATCCCGCAGTCCATGTGCCGATCCTGGATCTCGAAGCCCTTCTCCTTCATCAGCTTAAAGAGTATCTTCTGTCCCACGTATCCCAGATCCCCGGTCACGATCCTGTCGTAATCCTCCGGGCGCCTGGTAAAATCCAGGAAGTTCTGACAGATGGTGTCACAGGCGGCAGGTGCCATGGCTGCCCCCATGTTCTGGGCATCCTTGATTCCGTAATCTACCACTTTCCCTGTAGTGATACCGGTGATGCGAACCTTACTCCTCCTCTTACCCACGACAAAAGCTCCGCTTCCGGTGACGGTCCAGGAGGCGGACAGCGGCCTTTGGCTGGCATACTCCAGCGGAAAACGAAATTGCTTCTCGGCGCTGGCGAAGTGGCTGGAGGTCACCGCCAACACCTGTTGTCCATAACCGGCTGCGACCGCCATGGCTGCCAGACTTAAGGATTCCCCTGCTGTCGAGCAGGCTCCGAACAGGCCGAACAAGGGAATATTCAATTCCATCAGACCGAAGGTGGTGGCAATGGACTGCCCCAGCAGATCACCGGCAAAAACATAACGGATATCGGACCTCGTAAGTCCCGCCTTACCGATTGCCAATGTGGCCGCCTCCTTCTGCAGCGTGCTCTCCGCTTCCTCCCAGGTACTCTCCCCGAAGTTGTCATTCTTGCCGACTACATCAAAGGACTTTCCGAAGGGTCCTTCGCCCTCTTTCGTGCCGGCAATGCTGGCGGAGCTTAAGATATAGGGAGCCTGATCAAATTGTATGCTTTGTGTTCCAAGCTGCGACATTGCTATCTTCCTTTCTGCTACTTAACAGAGGTGTTTTCGGGTTCAAGACAATCGAACTACTAGTGTTCAATTATGTCATGATTAGGTACAATTCCCCGTGCAGATAGGTTTTGCAATTTTGCAGAATAATATTCAGACAGCAAATTATGAATCCGATTTCCTATCAAAATTCAGAAATCATTCCTGCTGGTAAAGAAAAACCCTCGCAGCCAAGCTGCGAGGGAAATCATTTCATGCTTCATATTAAGATAATGGCGGTACCGGCGGCCGCAACGGGTCTAAGACTTCCTTTGCATCGAACAGATCAGATACGTTGTTCTGCTCGCCGATGGCATTGTAATATATGCGAAAGCCGTCCAGATTCCGTCTTCCCATACGAACATAATCCTTGCCAAACCACAGACGGTACTGATTGGAATCTACGTTGCAGAAGATGTTATAACCCTCTCCGCGCAGATACTGGTACTTCGCATTGGACTCGTCATAATTGCCCCAGTTGCCAAGATCCTGACCATGGGCAAAGATGATGGTATCCACCGGTCCCACCAGCGGCTCCACATTGTTCCGCCATTTCTGGGTATCCGTCTTGACACGCTCCAGGCTGGCATCTCCGATCTTCATGTGACCCCAGGTATGACTTGCAAATTCCCAACCGTCAGCCTTCATAGCCTCCGCCACCTTCTTGGCCTCTGCCCGCTCCTTCTCGATATCGAAGTCCGGGTGGTTCTTAAGCCATTGCTTCTTATCTTTATTGATGTCACCGTTGATGTCGAGGTAGCTCTCGTCCGTGCGGTAACCCAGGATCCCATTGTAGCCGGTGAGCGCAATGATTCCCTTCGCTCCGCGATAGGAAGCGTCCGGGTGCTCCTCAATGAACTGATCCAGCAGCGGAACTACATCGTAGGCCCCGGTCACCGTAGTACCGTCAGCCTGTATATACTCACAGGTGGGCTTGCCGTCCTCACCGACGATCATCTTGGCTGCGTACCCATAATTGTCATAGCTGTGATAATAGGACAGATCATCCTGGGACAGCACATAGGCCTTCTTTCCTGCCGGAAGAAGGATGGTTGCCGGCTTGTAGACTGTAGCCCCGGATTCGTCCGTTGTGACCTCGTACAGATCATGGATGCTGACGATGACATAACCCCGGTCATACATCTCCTGGGTGATCTTCTCAAATTCACTGATGGTAGTCATCCACTGATTATTCCCCACCGCCTGCGGATTGGTGTCCTGGTTGGCAAAGCAGCGCTTCGGATCCACCACCAGGGAGTGATAGAACACATGGGTCACTTCCTCCATGTTCACCGGCTTGCAGGCCGCCTTGGTCGCTTCGTAGGAGGAGATCTTCTGCTGAAGCTCCGTATCTGTCTCATAGCCCTCCAGCGTCTTGATCTGCGCAACCGCACCGTCATAGTCATAGGTAGCTGCCAGATACTCCGCCTGCTCTATGGTCTCCTGCCTAAGCTTCGCCGCCTCCGCAGCTTTATCGTCATCCTTCGGCTTATCGGTATTCCCCGGCGTTACGGGATTTCCTCCGGTCTGGACAGAATCACCATTGTCTCCGATGTAGCCCTTCTTCTCCAAAACCACCTTCAATGCGATGATCGCCCCGACAATGATCACTAAAATGATAGCTGCAAGCAGCGCCATCTGTATCCTTTTCTCTCTTCTTCGTCTTCTCATTGCATTTTACGCTCCATTTTTATTTCTTTCCCCCATCATAATATGTTCCGACAAAATAATCAATTACTTCTCGTGTTTTTTTTCTTAAAATTTATTAAGAATTTTGGCAGATGCTGTCGAAATACCGGTTATTTTTCCCTATTTTGGCAACGGTACAGCAGTGCCATGACCTCATGGGCGATCAGCGGAAAGGATGCAAGAACCGCCAGTTTCAGCCACTCTGCCACATCAAGGTGTATCGTCCCGAAGGCTTCGATGAGAAACGGCTGCTTGGTCACTGCAAACTGCAGCAAAAATCCAATGATACAGGCAGCGATCATCAGCTTATTCTCCAGATGGTTTATGGCGAAAAAGGATTTTCGGATATTGCGCATCCCTACAGCGTGAAATAGCTGCGACATGCCAAGCACCGTAAAAGCGTAGGTCTGGGCACGCATAAGGATTTCCGGCCGGTCAAGCTGACCTGCAAGCTGCTGTGTCAGTGTTTTCAGCTCCCCTGCGTGAAAGAATTCCAACAGACGGGCGCCACTCTCCCGAAATGCTCCCAGCAGGCTTGAAGTAACAGCTCCGGTCTCCTGGGTCAGATATCGGCTGGCAGCTTCTGCCTCCTGCAGTGCACCCAGCGGCACCATAAGAAATGCCGTCAGACTGATCACCGCGATCAGGATTCCGTAGAAGCAGGTACAGGCCAGACCGCCCCCGGCAAACAGACTCTCCTTCGCCTTCCGGGGTGGTTGGTGCATCATGGCGTTCCCATCGTTTTTATCCACGCCCAGGGCCAGCGCCGGAAGCGAATCTGTAATCAGGTTGATCCAAAGGATATGGCTGGACTTCAAGGGCGAAGCCAGCCCCAGGAGCACAGCTGTAAACATGGTCATGATCTCCCCCAGATTGGAGGACAGCAGGAAAATCACCGACTTTCTGATATTCTCGTAGACACCCCGTCCCTCCTCCATGGCCTTCTCAATGGTGGCGAAATTGTCATCCGTCAGAATGATATGGGAAGCCTGCTTTGCCACATCTGTCCCCGTCATCCCCATGGCAATCCCCACATCCGCCGCCTTCAGGGAGGGCGCATCATTGACGCCATCCCCGGTCATGGCTACGACCTCGCCCTTCTCCTTGAATCCCTTCACGATCCGCACCTTGTGTTCCGGTGATACTCTTGCAAACACCCGGACGGTGTCAAGACATCTGCGCAGAGCCTCCCCGGACATATTCTGAAGCTCCTCTCCGGTCATGCATTCCGCCCGGTTTTTCACAATACCGAGCTGACTGGCGATCGCATACGCAGTGTCTATATGATCGCCGGTGATCATCACGGTGCTGACACCTGCCGTCCGAAACTTCGCCACCGCTTCCGCCGCCTCCGGCCGTGGCGGATCCTGCATCCCCACCATCCCGACAAAGGTTAACTGCTCCTCTATGGGGCCGCTGCCTCCCTCCCGCCTGGCAAGTGCCAATGTTCTTAATGCTCCCGCTGCCATATCGGCCTGAACCCTTTCCAGCGTCTCCCGGTGATGGCTCGTCATGGGGATCACCTTTCCCAAAACCAGTATAGAGGTACACTTTTTTACGACTACATCGGGTGCTCCCTTGGTATAGGTAACTGCTCCCCGACTGCCCCGGTGATAGGTGGACATCATTTTCCTGGCAGAGTCAAAGGCGATCTCCTTGTACCTGGGAAGGCTCAGCTCCAGCTCCTCTCTGTGGATGCCATGAGTGACCGCCAGCTCCAGCAGCGCAAGCTCCGTGGGGTCTCCGATCCGGCCCTCCACCGTCCATACGCCATCGTTGCAGAGCGTCATCCCATAGAGCAGCTCCCGGTGAAGCTCCAGCGAGAGGCGGTTCGTCTCCTGACTCAGCTCCCGATATCGATCCGGCGAGAGACGGTTCGTCTCCCGTACCTCATCTCCGGTAAAAAAGCGGGTGACTGTCATCTTATTCTGTGTCAATGTCCCGGTCTTGTCGGAGCACACGACGCTGACGGCTCCCAGAGTCTCCACGGAGGGCAGCCGCCGCACAATGGTATGTACCTTCACCATCCTGGTAACACTCAGCGCCAGACAGATGGTGACGATTGCCGGAAGTCCCTCCGGCACCGCCGCCACCGCCAAGGAGATGGCTGTAATCAGCATCTCGAAAATATCGCGCTTCTGAATCACCGCAATGGCAAAGAGCAGCACACACAGTCCCAGCGACAGAAAGCTCAGCATTTTTCCAAGCTCGCCAAGTCGCCGCTGCAAAGGCGTCAATTCGGTAGGACTTTCGTTTATCAGGGCAGCGATCTTACCGATCTCTGTATCCATACCGACCGCCGTCACCATGCCGGTTCCCCGTCCGCCGGTGACGATGGTAGTCATGTAGGCCATGTTCTTCCGGTCCCCCAGAGGCAGAGGCCGGGAATGACTTTCCGCAGACGTGGATGCGGTTGCCTTCCGAAAATGGTTCTCTGCCGCGGTTTCCTTCCGAAAATGGTTTCCTGCCGCGGTTTCCTTCCGAAAACGCCCTTCCGAAGCGGCAGCTTCCCTCGGCAGGAAGTTCGCATCCTTCTCCTGTGCCAATGACTCTCCGGTCAGAGCAGATTCCTCCACCTTCAAATTAATCGTTGTAAGAAGTCTAAGGTCAGCCGGCACCTGACCGCCCGGCTCTAAGCACACCACATCCCCCACCACCAGACTGGCGGCAGGAACCTCCATCTCCCTGCCGCCGCGGATGACGTAGGCGTGGGGGCTGGTAAGCTTTTTCAGCGATTCCAGCGCACGAGCAGCCTTCCCCTCCTGGATCAGTCCTACGACTGCGTTCATCAGAACCACCACCAGGATGATGACTGCATCGCTGATCTCGTTTAGGAAAATAGAGATGGCTGCGGCGGCCAGAAGTACATAGATCAGCGGATCGCTGAGCTGCTCGAAGAAGGCGGTAATGATTCCCTTCTTCCTTGGCTCCTTTAGCTGGTTTGTCCCATTCTGTGACAATCGCCCGGCTGCCTCCTGTTCCGACAGGCCATGCTTCCGGTGGCTTATAAGCAGTTCTTCGGTGTCGTGGATCGTTTTGTATTCAAACATGGAATTCCTCTCCTCGCAGGCTGGTTGTCATGAAACAAGCTTATGCGGGAGAGGAATCGATTATGTGTGTAGAATTGCAGGGTCATTCTTAATATCAAGATTTTTTCTTTCTGATTGCCACGCCCCACAGAAATACCACGATTGCCGCCAGAAGGACAACGCCGCCCATTCGGCCTGCCTGCCAAAATGCGGATACATCCAACGCCTGATCGACCCCGGCCACTGCGAGAACAGCCAGAAGGATTCCGATCAGCCCTTCTCCTGCAATCATGCCGGAAGAGAATAGGATTCCGCGACTGACCGTCCGCTTGTCCTTTTTATTAACGAGAAAACGAACAATTCCACCCAGCATAATACAGGCAGTCAGGGAAAAGGGCAGATAGAGACCGATGGCCACCGGCAGGACAGGTACGCCCAGGATCTCCACCACAACCGCGATAAAAACACCGATAAACACCAGCGTCCATGGAAGGTTTCCCTCCATGACGCCTTCCACGATCAGTTTCATCAGCGTAGCCTGGGGTGCTGACAATTCCTGGGAACCAAAGCCCCAGGCGGCATCCAGAAGATAGAGCACGCCGCCGATGGCAACGGCGGAGAATACAGTCCCGATGATCTCACCGATCTGCTGGCGTCTTGGCGTAGCCCCCAGGAGAAAGCCTGTCTTCAGATCCTGAGAGGTATCGCCAGCCATGCAGGCCACAATACAGATCACCGAGCCGATGGCGATGGCTCCCTGCATGCCGAAGCTTCCTGCTTCCCCCGCAAGCTTCAACACAAAGGCGGCGATCAGCAGGGTAGCGATCGCCATGCCGGACACCGGATTGTTGCTGCTTCCCACCAGACCTACCATCCGGCTGGAGACTGCAGCAAAAAAGAAGCCAAAGATGACAATGATAACAGCACCTATCATAGTTACCGGAATCACCGGGATCCACCAGATCGCCAGGATCATAAGGATCAGACCTGCCAGGATCAGGCGCATGTTCATATCCTGCTCCGTCCGCACTATGCCTGCATACTGACCTAACCGCTTCCCGTGTTTCTGCGCCCCCGGCTCAGCCTTCAATCCCTTCACCGCCTCCCGGAAGGTGGCGAAGATGAGCGGCAGGGTTTTGATGAGGCTGATGATTCCGCCCGCCGCCACAGCCCCCGCGCCGATATAGCGGATGTAATTCCCCCAGATCCCGCTGGCCCCCTTCTCTGCCATAAGCTCCGAGATAGTCACTGTCCCCGGAAACAGGATGGTGTCACCGCCAAAGGTCACGATGGCCGGGATCAGCACCAGCCAGCCCAGCACACCACCGGCCAGCATGTAGGACGCGATCTTCGGCCCGCAGATATAGCCCACGCCCACCAGTGCGGGATAGACCTCCGTGGATACCTCCGTTTTCAGTGTATTCCACTTCCAGGCAATGGTACCGGGAACCACCTTCAGCCCGTCTACAACAAACTTTACAGCCGCGCCAAAGCCCATGCCGATAAATACCGCCGCCGCGCTGTTTCCGCCTTTTTCCCCGGCCAGAAGCACCTCAGCGCAGGCTGTACCCTCCGGGTATGGCAGGTTCCTATGTTCCTTCACGATAAGCGCCTTGCGCAGGGGCACCATAAAGAGTATCCCAAGGATTCCGCCGCAGAGCGTGATCAGCGTAATCTCCATAAGGCTGGGCTTCTCCATAATCCCATCTCTCGCCCACAGAAACAGCGCCGGCAGGGTGAAGATCGCCCCGGCGGCCAGGGATTCTCCCGCAGAGCCAATGGTCTGCACCATATTACATTCCAGAACGGAATCCCGCTTCAAGAGAATGCGGATGACACCCATGGAGATCACAGCCGCCGGGATGGAGGCCGACACGGTCATCCCCACCCGCAGCCCCAGATAGGCGTTGGCAGCACCGAACACCACCGCCAGGAGGATTCCCATGATAACTGAGGTTACGGTAATTTCCGGCGGGGATTGCTCCGGTGAAATATATGGCTTAAACTCTTCGTTTTCCGGCTTCATACATACAATTCCTTTTCTTTCCACAAAGTTTTGGAATAGTATGCGCAGATGTGCGGGGAATCATACAGAAAGGGCCGTGAAAAGAGAAACTTTTCACAGCCCTTTTTTAAATGTAAACCGTTCAGCACACGCCCATTCGCAAAGGCACCTACGGTGCCGTCTTCGCTCCGCTTCGGTCGGTGCTAAACTGTTATAACACTTTCGAAAGAAACTCCTGCGCCCTCGCATTCTTCGGGGCAGTAAAGAATTCTTCCGGCGGCGCTTCCTCCAGGATACGCCCCTCGTCCATAAAGAGGATCCGGTTCGCTACTTCCCTGGCGAAGCCCATCTCGTGAGTGACACAGATCATAGTCATTCCATCCTCAGCCAGACCCTTCATCAACTCCAGCACCTCGCCTACCATCTCCGGATCCAGTGCAGAGGTCGGTTCGTCGAACAGCATGACCTCCGGATTCATAGCAAGCGCACGGACGATGGCGATACGCTGCTTCTGCCCGCCGGAAAGCATCGCCGGGTAGGCGTCCGCCTTATCGGCAAGTCCGATACGGTTAAGGAGCCGCAGGGCATTCTCATTCGCCTCTTCCTGGGACATCAGCTTCAATGTCACCGGAGCCAAGGTGATATTCTTCAGAATGCTCAAATGCGGAAACAGATTAAAATGCTGAAAAACCATTCCCATCCGCTGACGGATCCGGTTGATATCACACTTCGGATCTGTAAGCTCCGTTCCTTCGAAGAAGATCTGCCCGCCGGTGGGCGTCTCCAACAGATTCAGGCACCGAAGGAAGGTGCTCTTCCCGGAACCGGAGGGTCCCACGATTACCACCTTATCACCCTTATGGATGGTCTCGGTGATGCCGTTTAAGACCGTAAGGCTTCCAAATGTTTTAGTCAGATTATTAACTTCGATCACTTCTGGAAAGCCTCCTTTCAAGGCGGTTGACCCCGGCCTGCAGGATCAGAACAACCAGCAGGTAGATGAGCGCCACCGCAATCAACGGCATAAATGCGTTATAGGTCTGACTCCGGATAATGTCTCCGCCCTTGGTTAGATCCTGCAGGGCGATATAACCGGAGATCGAGGTCTCTTTTACAAGAACAATAAATTCGTTGCCCAGGGCAGGAAGGATATTTTTCACTGCCTGGGGCATGATGATCCTCCACATCACCTGGCTGTAATTCATTCCCAGGCTGCGCCCTGCTTCCATCTGTCCGGCATCAATACTCATAATACCGCTTCGGAAGATCTCAGCCACATAAGCGGCGGAATTCAATCCGAAAGCAACGATAGCCACGAATATCTTACTGATCGCCACGCTCCCGAAGATTACAAAATAGATAATCAGAAGCTGAACCATCACCGGCGTTCCCCGAACCACCGTCAGGTAGAGCTTGCACACAGCATTCAGGAAGCCTACCTTCCCGGTCCGATCGTGGGTCACACGAACCAGCGCGATCAAAAATCCCAGTGCAACGCCGATAATCAATGCAAAAAACGTAATGAGGATCGTCGTCCCAAGGCCCTCCGTCAGATACTTCCAACGGTCTTTTTCAATAAAATTTACATAAAACTGATCTCCAAAGGACACAAACCATGCCTTCAAATGGTCCAGCATAAGATTCCCCCTCTTACTTCTTCACAACAATAACCTGAATACCGGTGCAGTAGCTGTCTGTGAAATCAACACTCTTCTTCCGTGTCTCATCCACTGTCATACCTGCTGCGCCGAAGTCAGCTTTTCCGCTCTGGATGGCTGCGATGATGGAATCAAACTCCATATCCTCCACCTTCAAGGTATATCCAAGCTTATCGCAGATAGCGGTAGCAAACTCAACGTCAATACCTACGATCTCTTTGCCTTCATAATATTCATAGGGCGGGAAATAAGCATTGGTGGCCATAACAAGCTCTCCGTTGGGATGCTCGGTTCCCTCCGGTGTCACATAACCCTTCGCTCCCTCGGTCTTATTGATGTATTTGTCAAGGATCGCGTCAAGGATTCCCTCGCTCTTGATCTCTGCAATCGCCTTGTTGAAAGCCGCTGTCAGCTCCGGGTTGTCCTTGGAGATACAGATGGCATAATCCTCTTCTGTATACGGCGTATCCAAAATCTTCAAGTCGCTGTTCTCCGCCACAAATGCCTTGGCCGGCTCATTGTCAATGATCACCGCATCGATCTTACCCTGCTTCAGCGCCTGAATAGCATCCGCGCCCTTGTTGTACTGCTCCAGCTTCGTTGTCTTCGGATCCAGAACACCATCATCGATATCGCCCTGAATGTACTGTGCGCCGGTCGTACCTGTCTGTGCACCGATCTTAGCACCGCTCAGATCATCCGCAGATTCGATCTTCTTGGTGTTTTCGGAAGCGGAACCGCCGCAAGCGACAAGACTTACAGCAAGAAACAGTGCTGCTGCACCTGTAAATAACTTTTTCATTTTCATAATAATCCATCCCTTCGATTTTTAATTTAACACATACTTTACCACAGGGCAAATTAAAATGCAAGAGTAAATTTTTATAAATATTTATGCGTTTTGCATATTTATTCGTCACAATTCAACCAAGCCGGATATCCTCCAGCTCCTTTGCCATATCCTCCGGTAGCTGCTCCAGCAGATAATTCCTCCCGCCATGGCTCCGCCGATCTGCAAGTTCTCCCCGTATCTCGATATTCGCAGACTCGACCTCCTGCCGCAGACCCTGGGCGGACATGCGCTGTGCCCCCTGCCCCAGGATGATCACCTGCTCCAGTGCATCGGAGGTAGCCACCGTGACCTTGTTCTTTCTGGCGATCCGGTGCGTTACCTTCTCGATATACTGATCGGCGGTCTCCGCCTCCTTGGTGTATACCACGTGAATATTATGATAGTCCTGCGCCGAGCCGGGATTCCCCTCAACTTTATAAGCATCAAAGACAAGGATCAGCTCCACCTTCCGGTAACCCTGATAATTGCAGAGGATGTCCATCAGCCGTCCTCTGGCTGCCCCGATATCCAGCCTTGCCAGGCTGCTCAGTTCCTCCCAGCCAAAAATAATGTTATAGCCATCCACCAGAAGATATTCCTTCTCAGCTTCCGCTGCACTTCCTTTTTTTCTCTGTGCATATGTGTTTTTCTGCGCATTTGTATCTCCCTGTGCACGTGCGTCTCCCTCCGGGCGGGTTTTCCCAGCTTCGACAACGCTCCCGCCGCGATAGGTTGTCTTGTGCGCCCAGCCCTTGCGCTCCTGCTTTATATCTCCGTAAGTTCTCCGAAAGATCGCATCCAGTTCCTTATCGTCATGGAGTCCCGGTACATAGCTGCTCTGGGGCTTTTCGCCGACTTTTATACCAGCTCTCATATCGGCTCCTGCTGTTGTCCTGCTTCCTGTCCCTACCGCCTCGGCTTGCCTGCTGCCATCTTCCCTGCTTTCCTCCCGGTTCCCGGAATCCTTATCCCTTTTCACCAGCATCCCATCCAGGTGCATGTAATCATATACCCTATCATACTCCACCACAAAGCCTGCGCCATGTGCGCAGAACACCGAACCGGTGGGGTTCTCAAGATCCCGCTCCGGCTCATACCCGATGGCCGCAATAACCTCCTCCTCATTGTGGCAAGGCTCGTACCCCTTCAGACTGCAGGACAGACGTCCTCTTCCTCTGGTATAGGAGGTCACCTCCCGCTGATAGCCCTGCATAGTGGCTGCCGGAGCCGTCCCGGCGAGAATCACCATCCCGGAGGAAGCGCCCATAGGATTGGCTGCATCTATAGCGTCATTCTTGCTATGTGTTGTCCCATCGGACGCTGTATCAACGAATTCCGGCCCCCGAAAGCTTCCATGCATCCGCTGAATGTCCGCCATCGCCCGCCCGGCCTGATCCGCCGGAATCTCCAGGCGGTATTCATACACCGGCTCCAGCAGGCGGCACTCTGCCATCCGAAGACCCTGACGCACCGCCCGGTAAGTGGCCTGCCGGAAATCGCCGCCCTCCGTGTGCTTCGGATGCGCCTTTCCGCAGAGCAGTGTTATCTTCATATCTGTGATCTCCGAACCGGTCAGCACGCCACGGTGCTGCTTCTCCTCCAAGTGCGTCAGCACCAGCCGTTGCCAATTCCTGTCCAGTACGTCCTCGCTGCAGGCAGAAGAAAATGTAAGCCCACTGCCCGGCTCCCCCGGCTCTAACAGCAGATGTACCTCTGCATAATGGCGCAGCGGTTCGAAATGCCCCACCCCTTCTGACGGTGCGGTAATTGTTTCCTTATATACAATGCTTCCATTGCCGAAGACTACCTCCACGCCATATCGCTCCCGGATCATTGCACGCAAAACCTCAATCTGCACTTCCCCCATGAGCTGTGCATGAATCTCCCCGGATTCTTCATCCCAACGAATATGAAGCAGCGGTTCTTCCTCCTCCAACTGCCGGAGATTCTTAAGCAGTACATGGGCGTCACAGCCCTCCGGAAGCTCCAGCTTATAGTTCAGCACCGGTTCTAAGATGGGCTGATCGATATTCTCTTCCATCCCCAGGCCTTCTCCTGCATAGGTCTTCGTCAGGCCTGTCACGGCGCAGATCGTACCGGCAGCCGCTTCCTTAACCATCTCATAGCCCGTGCCGGAATATATGCGGATCTGATCCACCTTCTCCTCCCAGCCCGGCTGTTCTGCCCCATGCGCGTCCCTCGAAGCCTCCGTCCCCGCCCGCTCCGTCGGGGCAACTCCATTCCCACGCACAAGCTCCTTCACCCGCAGTGTCCCTCCGGTAATCTTCATATGGGTAAGCCGATTCCCCTGGGTATCTCTTGTGATCTTAAAAACACGTGCGCCAAAAGCCGCCGGATATTCCAGGCTTTCCGTATACCGCATAAAGCCTTCCAGAAACTCCGACACACCAATAAGCTTCAAGGCGGAACCAAAATAGCAGGGAAATACCTTACGTTCCCGAATAAGCCGGATGGTCTGCTGCTCCGTAACCGTTTCATGCTCCAGATAATATTCCATCACCGCCTCATCGCATAGCGCCAGATTCTCCCACAACTGCCGCTTCTGTGCCGGGCTTCCCTCATCCATGCTTCCCGAAAAATCCAGGCAGTTCCCTGAGAGCCGTGATTGCAATTCCGCCAGAAGAGCTTCCGGGTCGGTTCCCTCCTGATCCATCTTATTTATAAATAGGAAGACCGGGATCCGGTAGCGAGCCAGCAGCTTCCACAGTGTCTCCACATGTCCCTGGACACCGTCCGCACCGCTGACGATCAGAATGGCATAATCCAACACCTGCAGCGTCCGCTCCATCTCCGCAGAGAAGTCTACATGTCCCGGTGTATCCAGCAGTGTAATATTCCAATCCCCGATTTTTAATTCTGCCTGCTTGGAGAAGATCGTGATCCCCCGCTCCCGCTCCAACGCATCGGTATCGAGAAATGTATCCCGGTGATCCACCCGACCCAGCCGACGGATCTGACCGCTTAAGTAGAGCATGCTCTCCGCCAGGGTCGTCTTGCCCGCATCCACATGAGCCAGCAGCCCGACACAAATATGCTTTTCCGTTTTCACAATAACACCTATATTCCTTTCACTCCAGCAATCTATCATGCTTACAATCTGCGTACTATTCCGCCGTCAATGCTGCTCTGACATGTTTTATCATACCAAGCACCTCTTCATTTGCGTGCAGCGGTATCAGTTCAACTTCCGGATATTTATTCTGAAATACCCGAAATACTTCGTCTGCAAATCCCTGCCCCATAAATTCGATTCCGCTAAAATCCAATTCTACCTGGCGAAATTCTTCCAACCGATATACTACACGCCTTGCCTGTGAACGCGCAATCGGTTCTCCATATGGACATACCTCTTTCAATGGAATATTCGTCTTAATAAACCCCTTTTCTATCGGCGCATACATATCAAACACCTCCTTCGGTTTTCTGGTGGTCTGATTCTCCAATTTCATGATCAGCATCGTCCCAATGCTGTTTATTTTCGTAAAATACGCAATCAGATGCGATTGGATCAGTGATTCTTTATCCATGCAGCCTGCAGTGTATACTGCTGCATCCGACCAGATCACAAGCTCCCGGAGCATCTTGGATGAAAAGAAGATTCCTTCCCCGGAATGTCCCGCCGGGCTGGTGGTAAATTTTCCTTTGTGCAATTCCAGGATCACATCATGATAATCCACATCCTGCCCCTGCTCTTCTGCAAAAAAATCCCGGATCTTCTTAAAAATCCCAATCCCATCATCAATAATTGCTATCTCCGTATAGAGACAGTCCTGCTTCACGTGACAGAATATCTTCCTCGCCCCGGAATGTTCTATGGCATTATTCATCAGCTCCATAAAGGTGTATCCCCAGATTCTTTCGGCTTCCGGCGAAACCTCACGAAGAAGCGGCTGAATATCTGTATAATATATCTTATCCTCCTGCAGCCCCTCAGCCGTTTCATATGTGAATTCACATTCCTTTGCCGCCAGCCGATATCCCGCAGCCCTCTCACCGCAAGGTGTAATGATCCCATCTGCAATGCAATCGTTGATATACCGTTTCACAGAGGTTACCGATATCCGGAAATTTTCTGCCGTCTTTGCAATGTACCGTTCATCATCCATTCTGATCTTCTCAAGCATATAACGCTTGATGCTGTCTCTTTTTTCCGTTGAAAATGACATATTCCTCTCCTGGACTTTACGTCCGCCGTTTCAAACTATATTCTCTGTCTTTTAAACTATAACATGCTTTTTCAAAAACTTCAATATCTAAATATGGATTCACAAAAAAACTTCAGCGCTTTCTTTTCCCCCACTCCCGTTTACTTTCCTTCCAATAACGGTTATACTAAGGATAAGAACACAGACAGCCCGAAGGAAAGGAGTACACCATGACCGAATCCGAGATTCAGAAGATTGTCGCAAAGCAACGTCAATACTTTGCCAGCGGCGCAACACTTGACATACGCAGACGCCTCCAAGCCCTGGAGAGGCTGAAAGCCTGCATTACACGCTGCGAGAGCCAGATCTATGAAGCACTCAGAGAAGACCTTGGCAAGAGCAGCTTCGAGAGCTATATGTGCGAGGTGGGGCTTTCCCTCAGCGAGATCACCTACATGCAGAAGCATGCGCGTGCTTTTTCCAGGGAGAAAAACGTCCATACACCGCTGGCGCAGTTCCACGCCAGAAGCTTCAAGAAGCCCTCACCCCGCGGCGTAACACTGATCATGAGCCCCTGGAATTATCCGTTCCTGCTGTGTATCGATCCCCTGGTGGATGCCCTGGCCGCCGGAAATACCGCTGTGCTTAAGCCAAGTGCCTACTCGCCCGCCACAAGCAGGATCATAGAGAAGATCATAACAGAATGCTTCGATGAAGCGTACGTGGCCGTCGTCACCGGCGGACGTGCCGAGAACACTTGCCTTCTTAAGGAACGCTTCGACTATATCTTCTTCACCGGCAGCCAGGCCGTGGGAAAAGAGGTCATGCGCCACGCAGCCGAGCATCTGACGCCCGTTACCCTGGAGCTGGGCGGCAAGAGTCCCTGTCTGGTGGAGAAGAGCGCCGATCTGAAGCTTGCGGCACGGCGAATCGTCTTCGGCAAGTTCTTAAACTGCGGCCAGACCTGCGTAGCACCCGATTACATTTACTGTGACAGCCGGATCAGGGACGCCCTGGCCGCCGAGATCAAAAAAGAAATCCTCCGGCAATTCGGAGCCGCCCCTCTCGCCAATCCCGACTATGGCAAGATCATAAACGAGAAGCATTTTCACAGGCTTCTGGGACTGATGGACAAGGAGATGGTGATTCATGGCGGACAATCCGATGAAAGCACCCTTAAGATCGCGCCTACCGTCATGGCTGACGTCACCTTCGAAGATCCCGTCATGCAGGAGGAGATCTTCGGCCCGCTCCTGCCGATCCTCACCTATGACACGCTGGATGAAGCCATCAGCCGGATTCAGGCAGGGCAGCATCCTCTGGCCTTGTACATTTTTACCCGCAGCAAAGCTGCTGCGCAAAAGGTCACAGCCTCCTGCGGCTTCGGCGGCGGCTGTATCAACGACACCATTATCCACCTTGCTACCAGCAAGATGGGCTTCGGCGGCTTCTTAGAGAGCGGCATGGGCTCTTACCACGGAAAGGAAGGCTTCGACACCTTCTCCCACTATAAGAGCATTGTGGACAAGAAAACCTGGCTGGATCTGCCTATGCGATATCAGCCTTATCAGGAAAAATACCGGAAATTGTTGAGGCTATTTCTGAAATAATTTGCTAATTCCTGATTTTGTGGTATAATAGCTTCTGCTTGACGAGTTAGAATAAGGAAGTCAGTCAATTCAGAAAGAAGGATATTTATGAAAATCAAAAGAGATGATATACGTAACATAGCGATTATCGCCCACGTTGACCACGGCAAGACAACGCTGGTGGATGAACTGCTGAAGCAGAGCGGCGTATTCCGCGCCAATCAGGCAGTGCAGGAGCGCGTCATGGACTCCGGCGATATCGAGCGGGAGAGAGGGATCACCATTCTCTCCAAGAATACCGCTGTTTTTTATAATAATGTAAAAATTAACATCATCGACACTCCGGGCCACGCAGATTTCGGCGGTGAGGTGGAGCGTGTCTTGAAAATGGTAAACGGAGTAGTTCTGGTCGTGGATGCCTTCGAGGGTGCCATGCCCCAGACCAAATTCGTACTGATGAAAGCACTGGAGCTGAATCTTCCGGTGATTGTCTGCATCAACAAGATCGATCGGCCGGAGGCTCGTCCCAACGAGGTGATCGACGAGGTGCTGGAGCTGTTCATGGATCTGGACGCTTCCGACGAGCAGTTGGACTGCCCCTTCATCTTCGCTTCCGCCAGAGACGGCTATGCCATTCGCGAGCTATCCGATGAACCGAAGGATATGACACCGCTGTTCGAGACGATCATCGACTATATTCCGGCACCGGAGGGCGATCCGGATGCCAACACCCAGGTGCTGATCAGCACCATCGACTATAATGAGTATGTGGGACGTATCGGTATCGGCAAGGTGGACAACGGCTGCCTGCACATCAACCAGGATGCGGTAGTGGTCAACCACCATGAACCGGACAAGCAGAAACGGGTGCGTATCAGCAAGATGTACGAATTCGACGGTTTAAATAAAGTAGATGTAACAGAGGCACGGATTGGCTCCATTGTAGCTATTTCCGGCATTGCCGACATTCATATCGGAGATACCATCTGCGACCCGGAGGCACCGGTGCCGATTCCCTTCCAGAAGATTTCCGAGCCAACCATCGCCATGAACTTCATCGTCAACGACAGCCCACTGGCCGGCCAGGAAGGAAAATACGTCACCAGCCGCCATATCCGTGACCGCCTGTTCCGGGAGTTGAATACCGATGTCAGCCTCCGCGTGGAGGAGACAGACAGCGCGGACAGCTTCAAGGTATCCGGGCGCGGCGAGCTGCATCTGTCCGTGCTCATCGAGAACATGCGGCGGGAAGGCTATGAATTTGCTGTCAGCAAGGCGGAGGTGCTCTACCACAAGGATGAGCAGGGGCGCAAGACAGAACCCATGGAACTGGCTTACGTGGATGTACCGGATGAATACTCCGGTGTTGTCATCGATAAGCTGAGCCAGCGGAAGGGCACCCTGATCAACATGGGAAGCATCAGCGGCGGCTATACCCGTCTGGAATTCGACATTCCGTCCAGAGGTCTCATCGGCTACCGGGGCGAATTCCTCACAGACACCAAGGGAAACGGTATTATCAATACCATATTTAACGGCTATGCCCCCTACAAGGGCGATATCCAGTACCGCAAGCAAGGCTCACTGATCGCCTTCGAACCAGGAGAATCCGTGACTTACGGCCTGTTCAGTGCTCAGGATCGCGGAACTCTCTTTATCGGTCCCGGCGAGAAGGTATACTCCGGCATGGTAATCGGACAGTGTGCGAAGCCGGAAGATATCGAGCTTAATGTATGTAAGAAAAAGCATCTGACTAACACGCGTTCCTCCAGCGCTGATGAAGCGCTGACACTGACGCCGCCTCGGATCTTAAGCCTGGAGCAGGCGCTGGACTTCATCGATACCGATGAGCTCCTGGAGGTCACGCCCAAGAATCTGCGGATGCGCAAGAAGATTCTGGATCCGCTGCTGCGGAAGAGATCGCAGCGGAAGTAGTAAGATTGAAGAAATTACTATTCACGGTCACCACCACACGCATGCGCAAAACCAGCCAGCAAAGCTGTCTGTTGCTGCTTCACAGCTTTATGTTTTGCTTATGCGGGTGGTGGTTCCTGATTCCAGTCACAAACAAATCAGCCATCAGTCTCTTGCGAGTAAACTCGACGATTCTGATGGCTGATTTATCTGTGACCGTGAATAGTAACTATTGTAATGGCATATTTAACTCCTCAGTTCCCTCCACCACAAACTTTCCGTCAAGGATCACCGGAAGCCTGCGCCCGTCCTTTGTGACGGCAACAATGCTGTCCAGTTCATCATAAGGAATGGTAATGTCTGTATGGCAATTGAAATACGCCTTCTGCGGATCCTCCTTACGAAGCAGAGACACCGCATTATCCCTGGCTACGATCTCCTTGCCGTCTGGATTGTACACCGGCATATCCTCCGCCCAGCTATAGCAGGTATCACCTACCGCGAAGTGCGGTCCTGTCTTCTCCGCAATAAGAATCGGCAGTCTTGCACCGATCTTATAATCTCTTCCCATCTTATATGCCGTAGTGTTGGTACCGATGGCAAATTCTCCCATAGGAAGGCTCTCGTGATGATGCAGGAGGTTTTCCTTTAAAAACTTCCGGTTCTCCTCCTCCGCCGCAAAATTCCCGCAGCGATATGACGCGATCATCCCATCCGTGAACTGCAGTTCCAGATCTACGTATTTCAGTTGATTCAGATATACCTGCGTCACATGAAGGATCCCATTGGTTCCCGCAAGCTGCGGCGAAGTAAACACCTCCCCCACCGGGATATTCACGTCTGCTACACAGTTCTCGAAGGCCGTCTCCTTCGCCGGATCCATAAGCGGCCGGATCGCCACCGTAAGATCCGTGCGATTCTCCCCGCGTCCCTTGATATGCACGTACTCCGCCTGATCCAGCACATCAATGATCTTCTGCTGCATCCGCTGGTACTGTGTGTAGTCCAGGTTATTCAGCTCCACGGTTTTTGCAAAGATCTCTTCAAACTGTGCGCCGATCTCCGGAACCGGATAGGCGATGATGGTGAAGCTGCGCTCCTCTCCCTTGATATACTGATTCGCCAGCTGACCGGTCATACCGGACAGATAGACGTTCAGCTTCTGCTGCTTCTCATCATATTCATAGTTCGACTGCTTGCTCTCCGGCGTAAAGGGCTCCTGTCCAAAGGTCTCGATCACTGCCGGCCCGGCATAGCCTGCCGCCTGCTCTTTATGTGCTTCCCAGCTTGTGCGCAGACACTCCAGGCGTCGCTCCACATAAGCTTTATCCAGAAAAGCTGCTGCATCCGCCTTATGGTCAAAGTCATACTGCGGATTAGGCGAGGAAGCGGAAACTCCAAACCGGCCGTCGCCCCGGCGCACCACCACAGACAGTCCCAGCTTCTTAAGATTGCCGATGGCCGCCCGAACCATGCGTTCAAAGCCAATGGGATAATAGATCTCCGCCACCTTCTTTTGGGACAGATCCTTTCTGGTGACCTCAAAACCGATCCGATATCCCTCCGTATAGGTGTCCGCCATAGCCTGGATCTGCTCCTCCGGCATGAGGTTTAAGAATTCCGCCATCTTCCGTTCATTCTCGCCGATATAATGTCCGTACCGATACAGATAGCGCAGATCGTTAAGATCCGCCTGCATGATGATCCCGGCAAAGAAATCATCCTCCGGATTCACCTGTCTTACGATATTACGCTCCACGAACACTTCACTGTAGTCATGGAAAAACCAGTAGATGATCTTGCCAATCTCCTCAGGACTTGTACCCTCCGGATCCTCGAAGCAGTTATAGATCTCCACAAACAGTTCCCCATATATTGTCATCTCATAGACTGCATTTTCCGCCGCATAGCCCGTCATTCTGCGGATCTCGGCGTAGAGCATGGAGAGAAGCTTCCCGTAATCCTGTCCCAGTGTCTTTACCGCATAATCCGGATTGGTATAACTCTCCTTGTAATGCTCCGGCAGAATGTCCTCGTAATTCTTCCGATTCTGCTCCTTAAGCTCCGCCAGCGATTTTTCATAATATGTCCCGGCAGCAATCTCCTGCTCAGTTTTATGCATTTGCATAATAAAAAGTGCTGCCTGTTGAAAATAGTCACGGAATGGCGGCTCCACGGTTTCTTCCGCAGGTATCTCGGCAATCCTTTCCATCACCAGCGGATATCGTTCCTCCACCTCCTGGCGGTATGGCTCATACAATTCTTTATAACTCATCTGATTAACTTCCTTTCCGGCTTTTAAGCACTTAAGAATCCCACAACATAGACGGCAGCCCAGCCGCCCAGGGCAATCAGCCCGGCCACAAGTCCGGCCACCGGGTACAGCTTGTAGCTCTTATCCTCACGCATGCTCAAAACTGCCAGGACAAAAGCGATCACCGCCAGCAGCAGTCCCAGCATGCCGACGCTTCCCAGGTACACACTGCCGCTGCCCTTATGCGCAAAGGATATAGCAACCATGGCTATCCCCAGAGCAACGGAAACAATCGCCAGCACCAGCGCCAGGATTCCTCTGCGGGAATGGGACTTCTCCGTAAATGTATAATTGTAAGATTTATGATGTTTTCTCATGAATAGAACCCTTTCGTCTCCTGATCTTATCAAGAACTGCAAACAGCAAATACCCCAGCATGCCGCCGATGGTATTCAAGAGCAGATCGTCCACGTCAAAGCTCCCGACCTTGCATACCAGCTGGATTGTCTCCACCACCAGGCTGAATTCAAAGGTCAGAAGTGTCATGTGCAGAAGGCTGCGATATCGGCGGCTCATCATGGGAACGATCATCCCGAAGGGAAGAAAGGCCGTAACATTCCCAAAGAGATTCAGAACCACCGCCTTCATACCCAGACTTCCCCGGTATGTGATAAATCGCTCAATCTCCTTAAACAGGATCAGATTATACTGATAGGTGCGGCCCTCGCCGGTTCGCCCCGTACTCTCTGCAAAAAACAGAAAATACGTCAACATGATAATATACACTCCGAATGCAGCCTTCAAGCCTGCCCGGAGCAGCTTTCTATGCTTATCCTTCAATTTTACATTCCTTATAAAATAGTATCAGATATATACTGTTCACAGCGTTTTCTGTCAGGTCTACTTTGCTCCATATTGCTCATAATAGCGGTCAATGGCTGCTTTGCATGCATCATCTATATAGATATTTCCCTTATATGGCTTATTATACAGATGCTCCACCACTTCAGCCATAGTCACAATGGCATTGGCGTCAAATCCGTAAGTCTCCTTGATCTCCTCTAATGCACTCTTCTCGCCCTTGCCCCGCTCCATGCGGTTTAAGGAAACGATCAGTCCCTTGATGGTCACATCCCCCTGTGCCTTCACAATGGGAAATGTCTCCTCGATGGATTTCCCGGAGGTCGTCACGTCCTCGATGATCACCACCCGGTCACCATCCTTGATGGGACTTCCCAGCAGGATCCCGGTATCGCCATGATCCTTGATCTCCTTACGATTGGAGCAATACCGAATCTCCTTACCGTACAATTCGCTGTATGCGATGGTCGTAGCCACACTTAGGGGAATCCCCTTATATGCCGGGCCGAACAGAACGTCAAAGTCGTCTCCGTAATTGTCATGGATCGCTCTGGCATAATACTGTCCCAGCCGCCGCAACTGACTTCCGGTGACATAGCCACCTGCATTCATGAAAAAGGGCGATTTCCGTCCGCTCTTCAGGATGAATTCGCCGAAGCGAAGCACGCCGCTGTCCACCATAAATTGAATGAATTCCTCTTTGTACTGTTCCATATTGTTAACCTCCTTAATGTACTGCTCCGATCAGTTCATTGATATCCTTGATATCCTGTGCCTCCATATATTCCCGGATACCGTCAATGATCTCCACAGTCGCCTGGGGATTGGCAAAATTAGCTGTCCCGACAGCTACCGCCGTAGCTCCCGCCAGAAGCATCTCGATGGCGTCCTCCGCCGTAACGATCCCGCCCATGCCGATGATGGGAAGCTTCACCGCCTGCGCCACCTGGTAGACCATGCGCACGGCTACCGGATGGATCGCCGGCCCGGACAGTCCGCCGGTACGATTCGCCAATGCAAAGGTTCTCCTCTGAATATCGATCTTCATGCCGGTGATGGTATTGATCAGCGACAGCACATCCGCGCCTCCCGCCTCAGCCGCCTTCGCCATGGTAACGATATCCGTCACATTGGGGCTCAGCTTCATGATCACCGGCTGCTTCGCATACTTCTTCACCTCCCTGGTGATGGCCTCCACCGCCTGCGGATCCTGACCGAACGCGATTCCGCCCTCCTTCACGTTGGGGCAGGAAATATTGATCTCCAACAGATCCACCGGCTGATCGGCGAGACGTTCCACCACCTGACAGTAATCCTCCGTAGTTCTGCCGCATACGTTTACGATGATCTTCGTATCGTACTGGCTTAAGAACGGAATGTCCCGCTGCACAAACACATCGATCCCCGGATTCTGCAGTCCCACTGCATTCAGCATTCCGCCGTAGGTCTCAGCGATCCGCGGCGTATCATTTCCGCACCAGGGAACATTGGCGACGCCCTTAGTCACCACTGCCCCCAGCCTATTCAGATCCACAAATTCCGCATATTCCTGCCCGGAGCCAAAGGTTCCGGAAGCTGTCATTACGGGATTCTTCAAGGTAACTCCCGCCAGCTTCACCTTGGTATTCATCAAAGCTCTACCTCCTCTGCCCGGAAAACAGGGCCTTCCTTACAGATCCGCTTATTGTTCACGTTGGTATGGGCGTCCTTTTCCCTGGACTTGCACACACAGGCCAGACAGGCGCCGATGCCGCAGGCCATCTTCTCCTCCAGAGACAGCCAGCACTCCATATCCTTATCCGCCGCATACTGCTTGATGGCGCGAAGCATTGGTGTCGGACCGCAGGCATAGATGATATCCGCTGTCAGTCCGTTTTCCCGGATAGCATCCAGCACATTGCCCTCTGTACCGCAGCTTCCATCCTCGGTTGCGACATAGACCTGCCCCAGCCGCTTGAAGTCTTCCTTTAAGAACAGCGCATCATCGCGATATCCCAGGATAATCTGTTTCTCACAATCCAATTCCTTTGCCAGTTGCAGCATGGGTGGAATCCCAATTCCGCCGCCGATGAGAAATGCCCTTTTCTCTTTGTGGGGAAAACCGTTTCCCAGCGGCCCCACGATCTGCAGCTCTTTCCCGGTACCAAGGGAAGCAAACTCCTCCGTTCCTCTTCCCGCTACCCGGTACACCACCCGAAGCGCCCGATCCGCTTTATCAATCTCACAGATACTGATTGGCCGCGGCAGCATTCTGCTCCTGTCCCTGCAGTATATGGAGATAAACTGCCCCGCCTTGGCGCAGGCTGCGATTCGGTCTGTCTTCAGCCACATACTGTATATGCCGTAGGAAATCTCTTCCTGGCGGATGATAACCGCCTGTTCCCTGAACTTCTCTGCCATTATGCTCTCCCTTCCAGGGCTCCCTGAATGTCTTTTCTCATCTCCTCCACGGCTGCCCTGGAAGCGTCCGCGAAATGCTCCGGGCCAAAAGCGGCGTACTTCTCCTGCTTATAGGCTGCGATGATGCCGCGGGAAGAATTCACAATGGCCCCCAGTCCGTTCTCGTCAAAATAATGTACCAGATCCCCGGCGGTTCCGCCCTGCGCTCCATAGCCCGGAACCAGGATAAAGCTCTTAGGCATGATCTTGCGAAGAACCTTTCCCATCGCCGGATATGTTGCTCCCACTACGGCACCTACGTAGCTGTAAGACTCACCCATGAAGTCTTCGCCCCACTCGGCTACCTTCTCGCCTACCCACTCATACAGCGGACGGCCATCCACCATGCGGTCCTGGAAGTCCCCGCTGGAGGGATTGGAGGTTTTCACCAGGATGAACATCCCCTTCTTCTCCTCACGGCACACATCGATAAAGGGCTTGATGCTGTCAATTCCCATATAGGGATTCAGTGTGACGAAATCCTCATGGAAGGGCGTATACTCCCGGCTGCCTACCCGGATCCTGCCTACATGGCCTGTGGCATACGCAGCCGAGGTGGAGCCAATATCGCCGCGCTTGATATCGCCGATCACCACAAGATCCTTCTCCTGGCAATAGGCCACCGTCTTCTCGAAGGCCTCAAGCCCCGGTATCCCGAACTGCTCGTACATGGCGATCTGGGGCTTCACCGCCGGGATCAGATCCCATGTCTTATCCACAATCTCCTTATTAAACTGCCAGATGGCGTCCGCGGCGCCTGCAAGCGTCTCCCCGAATTCCTTAAAAGAACGTGCCTTGATGTGCTCCGGCACATAGTCCAGCATGGGGTCTAAGCCTACCACAATGGGGGCTTTCGTCTGTTGAATCTTTTTTACTAACTTGTTGATCATTGTTGTCTCCTTTTTGTTCTGTGTGCGAACTATGCCTCGTATACGATATTTCCACCCAGGATCGTTGCCATCACACGGCCCTTTACCTTCCTTCCGTGAAAGGGCGTATTCTTCCCCTTGGAGCGAAACTGCTCTGCGTCAATGATATATTCCTCCTTTGGATTGAAAATGACTACATCTGCAGTTTTCCCCGGCTTCAGGGTTCCTTTGTCGATCCCGATGATCCTTGCGGGGTTATAGCTCATCTTCTCCGCCATCTGAAGGGGCGTCAGATACCCCTTGTCCACCAGCTCCGTCATAGTCAGTGCCGCTGCCGTCTCCAGTCCTACGATGCCGAAGGGGGCATTCCGCATGGAGCCCTGCTTCTCCTCACGGCTGTGGGGTGCGTGATCTGTGGCGATCACATCCATAACTCCTTTTTTCAGGCCATCGATCAGCGCCTCCACGTCTGCTCTGGTGCGGAGGGGCGGATTCATCTTATAGTTGGCGTCATCCTCCCGGATGTCCTCCGATGTCAGCGTAAAATGATGGGGGCATACCTCCGCTGTCACCGACAGCCCCTCCTGCTTGGCCAGCTCCACCATCCGCACACTGTCCTTGGTGGAGCAGTGGCACAGATGCAGCCGTGCACCGGTTTCCTTGGCCAGCAGGATATCCCTGGCCACGATCACATCCTCCACGGCGTTGGTAATGCCGGGCAGCCCCAGCTCATCCGCTTTATCGTCCTGGTTCATGACTCCGCCGTGAACCAGATTGATATCCTCGCAGTGCGCCATGATGGGGATGTCATACTTCTTCGCCAGCATCATGGCTTCCCGGTACAGTTGAGCATTCATGACGGATTTGCCGTCCTCGCTGAGTGCCGGGATCCCTGCATCCACCATGTCTTCGATATCGGCAAGCTCCTCGCCCCGCTGCCCTCTGGTGATGGCCCCGATTTGGAGGACGTTGGCAAGACCCACATCTTCGGCCTTATGGAGTACATAGCGGACCACATCGGCATTGTCTACCACCGGCTTGGTGTTGGGCATGGCGAGAATGGTGGTAAAGCCGCCCTTTGCCGCCGCCGCAGAGCCAGTCTCAACCGTCTCCTTATATTCATATCCGGGATCCCTCAAGTGTACATGCAGATCGATAAATCCCGGCATGACAAAGCAGCCATCTGCATCAAGGATCCGGTCTGCCTCCGCTAAAATACCAGGCTCAACTGCCCGGATCCTGCCTTCTTCCACGAGAACATCCGCGATGCCATCTGTCCCGGTGGCGGGATCCAATACCCGTCCGTTTTTTATTAAAATCGTCATGGGAAACCTTCCTTTATTCTTCCTGCAACAGTTCACATACTTCGTTGAACCTCTCATCACTAAAGTGACGAGATTCCCGGGAACAGGCTTCTAACGAAGCCTTATTTACCGGGCTACCCCCGTGAGTTCCCACGGTTGTTATTTCTTACTTTTTATGATACTGACAGTAATCTCAATCCTTCATTA
>CAKSAI010000007.1 GCA_934434905.1 uncultured Lachnospiraceae bacterium
TAGCAATATTTCTGTCTAGAATTCTGGAACTCCAACCTTCATTTGCAGCTTCTTTCATATACCAAAGTCTGGCATTCTCATCTGGCACACGTAATAGACTTCTAAATTGAGTCCAATTTAAATTGTGAACGCACGCGTTCACAATTTGATCATCTGGAAAAAACAGATAAAATTTTCGAAAATATTGTAAATTTCTTTTTGAATAACTGGTGCCAAATTCCTTGGTGAGTTCCTCCGCCAAAACTTCAATTAATGCTTTTCCATACTCTGCTCTTTCTTTTCCATTCTGCTCCTGATCGACAATTCGCTTACCTATATTCCAATAGGTAAGCACCATTGCTCTGTTAGTAGCATTATATGCATTTTCCCGTCCTAATGAGATAATGTCTTTTATATCAGTGATTACAGATTGGTAAACTGTCAAGTTATTCTCCATATCTACTTCCCCCCATCTCTACTACAGAATTTGCTTTCTTCTGCCTCAGCTCCCGAAAGAAACCGGACAGCATCTTGGAGCATTCCTCCTCCAGCACGCCGGTGGTCAGCTCTACCTGATGGTTGAACTGCGCCATCTGCAGCAGGTTCAGCACAGAACCTGCACAGCCTGCCTTCGGATTCATGCTGCCTACTACCACCCGGCTCACACGCGCCTGCACAATAGCGCCGGCGCACATCTGGCACGGCTCCAGAGTGATGTACATGGTACAGCCCTCCAGCCGCCAGTCTCCCAGCTTCCTGCTTGCCCGCCGAATGGCGATCAATTCCGCATGTGCCAGGGTATTCTTATCCGTATTTCGTCGGTTGTAACCTCTGGCAATAATCTTTCCTTCATATACAATGACACATCCGATTGGCACCTCATCAAGGGCATACGCCTTTCTCGCCTGTCGGATAGCCTCACGCATAAATCGTTCTTCCTGATTCATATTATTATCCTCGCGCCTCTATGATAACACAAAATCGAAAAAAGGTCGATTCCTTTAATGACGAAATGAAAAAGAAATGCTATACTGATTGTAACACTCATCCAGACCATGGATACACCGCCACAATAAAAAGGACGTGATGACTTGAATATACAGGGATTTCAAAAAACAACCTTACTGGACTTTCCGGGCCGCGTAGCCGCGACTGTCTTTCTGGGCGGCTGCAATTTCCGCTGTCCCTTCTGCCACAACGGCGATCTGGTGCTTTCACCTGATACGGAGCCGGCATTCTCCCAGGATGAAGTTTTTTCTTATCTAAAAAAGAGAAGCCGAATTCTGGACGGCGTCTGCATTACCGGCGGGGAACCAACACTCCAGCCGGATCTGGCTCCGTTTCTGGCACAGATTAAAGCGCTTGGTCTGGCAGTCAAGCTGGACACCAACGGATACCGCCCCGAAGTGCTTAAGTCCTTGTGCCGGGAGGGGCTGGTGGACTATGTCGCCATGGATATCAAGGGCGCACCCTGCCAGTACGCCCGCATCTGCGGCCTCCCACAGCTGGATCTTGCCCGAATCGAAGCTTCGGTGGATTTTCTGAAAGAAGGAACCGTAGACTACGAATTCCGCACCACCGTTGTCCGAGAGCTTCACAAGGAAGAAGACTTTGCCGCCATTGGTGCCTGGATCGCCGGATCAAAGGCGTATTACCTGCAGGGCTACCAGGATTCTGCCCAGGTGATCTCCCCCGGCTTCACAGCGTATTCCCTGTCAGAGCTTAAAGCCTTCCGGAAGATCCTTGAAGCCTGGCTCCCCCATGTGGAGATCCGCGGCGTGGAGCATTGATATCTCCCGCCTTAAGCAAGACACAAGGGCACCTTCGCGACACACATTCCAAGACTTCTATCATTCCAGGAACCGATACCAGTAGCCGAACTGACCGGTTTTCTGCTCGGATATTTTCTCACTCTTATATTCCGGGAATCCGAAGATGGCAGCCATCACCTTCTCTTGGCTCTGGAAAACCCCCGGCACGCCCAAGAACCACCGCTTCTGCTTTTTCTGCTTCATGGCTCCCAGAATGATGTATCTGTAATTAAAGAAGCCATGAAGCAGAAAGCTGTTATTTCCCAGATACCAGTAGCGCTTGGGAAGCAGCCTGAGATCTTTCAACTCCATACGGATGCACAGAATCCCATCCTCTCCCTCAAAGGGTGTCATAACCGGATAATTCTCCAGCATAAACTGCCATTTCATAGCCCACGGCTGCTCTGCCGGCTGAGCGGCGGCCTCAGTTGCCTGAATAGACTCACCGAAGATCAACTGTTCATTTGTCAGACCAATACCATCTTCGGCCTGCAACTCTCTCTCCGGTTCCGGCGCTGGTTCTTCCGCTTTCGGCTGTTCCCTCTCCGGTTCAACCTCTTCTATATGCTGTATTTCATCCTCCGGCTCAAGCTTTTCCGAACGACTTACTTCCTCCAGCAAGGTAAGCTGCTCCCGGCGAATCTCCTTCTCATCCCATTGACTGGCAAACATGATATTTTCTGTAACCAGAATAAGAAATCCGCATATTCTTCCAAGACCGTACCCGCTCCCGCCGATATTTTCCCCGTCCAGTGAAAATCGGCTGTCACCGCTTCCGCCCGTCAACGGTATCTTCCCAATGGAAATACCAAGCATCCTATCGTTTTCGCGCACAAAAAGATAAACCGGGCAGGCGATTCCCGTATACCCGGTTCCTCTCATATGTATCTCCATATCACAGGCCTTTGCCCTGCTCTCTATTTTGGCAAAGCCCACGCTCTTGATCTTGCTGTTTTTCTCATACAGATTTATATATGTAACAAACCGTTGATAGTCCGACATGGCTCCCCCTATACCTGCTTTTTACATGTTATGCAGTTAGTATAAAATTATGATTAATGTAGATGCCAAAAGCGATTCATGTGGTTGCCAAAATATAATTGACAGATCATAAATTTTCATGTATAGTATCAATATCAGTAAGAGTTATCATTATTGAAAGGAGACATGCGATGATAAAATATAGCCGCCAGCGGGAAAGCATCAAAGAATTCCTGATGGGTCGACGTGACCACCCTACCGCCGAAACGGTTTATCTGTCTCTCCGGGAGAAATACCCCAACATCAGCCTCGGAACAGTTTACCGGAATCTCTCCCTGTTAGCTGATATGGGCGAGATAATGCGGATTTCCACCGGAGACGGACCCGACCGTTTCGACGGCAATGCAAGCCCGCACTACCACTTTTTCTGCCGTAAATGCGGGCAGGTATCGGATCTTGATATGGAGAATATAGATATTATCAACGTCATTGCCAGCCATGGCTTTGCCGGCAAGGTGGAGGGACACGTGACACACTTTTACGGAATTTGCCCGGATTGCTTAGGAAAAGATTTTTTATAACAGTTCCGCCACGCCCATTCGCAAAGGCACTTACCAAAAAAAATCAAAAAAAACAGTTGACAACGATAAAATGATATGATATCTTAATATCAGTAATTATTACTGATTTAAAAAATAACAGCGTCACCTGTGGACTCTGTTACACAACATTAAATTTTATTAAAAGAAAGGATGGATTAAAAAATGAAAAAATTTGTATGTACAGTATGTGGTTATGTTCACGAGGGAGATTCTGCACCTGATGAGTGCCCCATCTGCCATGCTCCCGCTGAGAAGTTCAAGGAGCAGTCCGGCGAGAAGACCTGGGCTGCCGAGCACGTAGTAGGCGTAGCGCAGGGCGCTCCCGAAGACATTATGGCTGACTTAAGAGCGAACTTTGAAGGCGAATGTTCCGAAGTTGGTATGTATCTTGCAATGGCAAGAGTTGCACACCGTGAAGGTTATCCTGAAATCGGTCTGTACTGGGAGAAGGCTGCTTACGAAGAGGCAGAGCATGCTGCGAAGTTCGCTGAGCTCCTGGGCGAAGTGGTAACTGACAGCACCAAGAAGAACCTGGAGATGAGAGTCGATGCCGAGAACGGCGCAACTGCCGGCAAGTTCGACCTGGCCAAGAGAGCCAAGGCCCTGAATCTGGATGCCATCCATGACACCGTGCATGAAATGGCCCGCGATGAGGCGAGACATGGTAAAGCCTTCGAAGGACTGTTGAAGAGATACTTTGGCTAAGCTACAAGCCGGGTAAAAGGATAAGAAAAACGCTGTGCGATTTTATTCGTAACAGCGTTCTTTCTTATTCTTTTATAGGGCGACAGCCCTCCACTGAGATGGAGCAACGCGGAATCGAAGTGGCCCGGCTTGTTATTCCCCGACAGCCCTCCAGCGAGATGAAGCATAGCGGAATCGAGCTGCCCCCGGCTTGTTATTCCCCGACAGCCCTCCAGCGAGATGAAGCATAGCGGCGCTGGGTGCCAGTGGCACCCGTTTAGCGCCGACCGAAGCGGAGCGAAGACATCGAGCTGGCCCTGGCTTGTTACGCCCCGACTACTCGCTCATCTCTTCCGCCATTTCCGAATTAACCTCATCTTCGGACTCAGCCATAGCCTGTAATTTGCGAAATATTCTTCCTATATTACTCCAGTACCAACTGTACACAGCCATAGATTCCGGCATCGTTCCCCAGCGTAGCCAACGCAAACTTTGCCTCCCCGCAAACACTGAAGGCTTCCTTCTGATATGCCTTCTGCACTGCATCGATCAGCGGCTGACCCGCCTTGGAGACACCACCGCCGATTACGAAGATCTCCGGGTCTACCACACAGGATACTTTACTGAGAGCCTTACCCAGCACATCCGCAAACTGATCGACAATGACCTTCGCGGTCCCATCGCCTGCTTTATATGCATCAAAGATATCCTTGGCTGTCACTTCCGTCAGACTGTCCAGCACACTCTTCTCATGCGCCTCTTCCAGCACCTGCTTCGCCAGGCGCACCACGCCGGTAGCGGAACTATACTGCTCCAGGCAGCCCTTACGGCCACAGCCGCAGACCTCCGTCTCCTTGGGATTCATGGTGATATGCCCGATCTCTCCGCCTGCACCATGGGCGCCTGCGATGATCTTGCCATCCACAATGATGCCTCCGCCAACGCCGGTCCCCAGCGTCACCATGACAACATCACGATATCCCTTGGCGCCGCCCTGCCACATCTCACCCAAAGCTGCGACATTAGCGTCATTTCCGCCCTTTACCATAATTCCGTCCATCTTCGCGGATAATTCACTCTCCACAGGCACATTCTTCCAGCCCAGGTTCACACAGACATTCACAATGCCGCTATTCCGGACAGAACCCGGAACTCCGATTCCGATTCCCTGAACCTCCTCCGGGGAGATATTGCGCTCCGCCATCTTGCCCTTCAGCGCTACGGCCACATCGTCCAGGATATGACTGCCATTGTCGCTGATATCCGTCTTGATCTCCCACTTATCCAGCAGGGCACCTGTAGTCTCAAATAATCCAATCTTGCAGGTGGTTCCACCTACATCTACACCAAAACCGTACTTCTTCATTGCTTATTCCTCATTTCCTGTCAATTTCACTATCGAACCTTCCGTTTGATCTCCAGAACCTTTACAAATTCCGGGATTGCTTCCATAACCACCGCTGTACGCTTTCCGTCCAGATTCAACACCAGCGTATAGATATTGCCCTGTGCATTCTTATCGCAGAAATACTTGGTAACCTCCTGCGGTTCGATCTTCTTTACCATGTACTCTACATCAGAAAGGGTAAAGCTCAGCTTCTTCTTGCGCCGTGCACGGTTGTATATGGCGGATATATCCACGTCATCGCTGAAATAGTTATACTCATACTCTACAAACGCATGCATCTGCAGCCACGCATAAAGTGCGCCAAACGCTACAACTCCGATCAGTCCCAGCCATGTGATCGGTGATACAAACAGGAAACATACGATTGCCAGCACCAGCGAGACATATCTTCCCAGCTTGTGTCCCATGCCCTCTCCACATACAGTCATCCATTCCAACGGTTTCTCATTCATTTCATATTTCTCCTCTCTCTCCATGAATATCTTTATTTATAACAATTCAGCCCATTCGCAAAGGAACCTACTGTTGTTTTATATTGTACTCAATTCTGTTCCCCAAGTAAATAGGCAAATACTTTTTTTGCCAATTCCTGTCGCTTTGATGTGAGCGGGATTGCCGCCCAGACCTCTTCGGGGTAATATCCTGCCTCTGTCAGCAGATTGCCCGTCGGAAGCTTCAGGGCACACACATACTTCTCTCCGGTCTCCGGGTTCTCCGCCGTGAAGAGCCTGTCCGCGTACTGCTCCATCTGCTCCGGTGTCAGCACTTCCTCCATCTCCAGCAGCCCGCCATTCACTCCCAGCATGTTCATAACTGCCTCATCTCCGCCCAGGATATCGATCTCGCCCACCGCATTCATGGCAATCAGTGCCTGGCTGGAGGCCATATCCATCTGACTCATGCCATCCGCGCTCAAGTAGAGGGAACTGTTCACGCTGATGGTCTCCTCTTCCGTATTATAGCCGTTGTCGGTAAGGTAATCATCAAAGATCACTCTGCCCTCCGCATCCTGCTGCATGTAGGAATTCACCAGCGTCACGCCCAGTACCACTTCCGGATCTGGATTTAATATCTTCACAATGATATAAATGATAAGTGCCACGCCGGCGACAATTCCGAAGACAGCAGGCTTATAATATTCCCAGATATGCTCAATCTTCTCCTTGACCGTCATTTCCTGAAATGTTTTCGTCCGTTCCGTGGCCATCGGTTTCTTTTTCAACATATGTACTTCCTTCCTTATATCATAACAGTTCAGCCCACGCTTGCGTGTGCTGGCACTCGCCGCGTCCCTCCATGGAGACTGGGCTTTCATAGTAAATAGTATAGATTTCGTTTGGGATTGTCAATGATTTGGGGGAAGTTTATGATTTTTTCAGAAATACCATCTTATAATTTTTCATTGCAAGCGGAGTCTATATTCTATATAATAAAAAAAACGGAGCCGGAGGATTACATATGTATCGCATATTATTAGTGGAAGACGATAAAAGCATCGTTACCAATCTGACTGAAATTTTACAGCATGAGGGCTTTCTGGTGGATTCTGCCGAGGGGCAGGCTTCAGCTCTGGCACGGATCGAGGCACAGCCCTATGACCTGGTACTGCTGGATATTTCCCTGAAGGACGGAAACGGCTTCGGCGTATGCACCGCCATCAGGCAGACCGTTGGCACACCTGTAATCTTCCTGACCGCCTCCGGCGATGAGTTCAGCGTGGTAACCGGTCTGGATCTGGGGGCGGACGACTATATCGCCAAGCCCTTCCGCCCCAGAGAGCTGGTGTCCCGGATGAAGAGCGTGCTTCGAAGGAGCGGGAATCAGGCTTCCTCTCTCTTCGAATATGAGGGCATCTCCATCGATACCTCCCGAGGCTATGTGACAAAAAACGGTTCGGAGGTTCTGCTGTCTGCGCTGGAATATCGTTTGCTGCTGTACTTTTTTACCAACCGGAGCATGGTGCTTTCCCGAAATCAACTGCTGCAGGAGATCTGGGACGTGGCCGGGGAATTTGTCAACGACAATACACTGACGGTTTACATCAAGCGCCTTCGGGACAAGATCGAGGATGATCCTCAGGATCCCCGGATCATCAAGACCGTCCGTGGCTTCGGCTATAAGCTGGGTTAGGAGGCGTCCTATGAATTTCTTTCGAAACCCTGAGATCCGCAGGAGTCTGATTCTTCATACGGTTGTTACGGTATGCGCCACGACAGTGGCCGGTTTCTTCGGTTATCTCTTCAGTCACTCCCGGAACAACACGTCCGCCGGCGTGCTGTACAGCAGCTTTTACGGAATGTCTCCGGCGGCAATCTGCGCCCTGCTCGTTCTTGCCCTCTGCCTGATATTTACTGGTATGCATCTGCTCATCACGCGGCTTCGGTATCGTAAGCTCCAAAGACTCAGCCATGGGATCGACCAGGTTCTTCACGGCGCGGACACGCTGCATTTCTCTGACTATAAGGAAGGCGAGCTGTCCATTCTGAAGATCGAGATTGACAAGATGCTGCTGCGCATGCGGGAGCAAAGTGACGCTTTAAAGGAGGACAAGTCCTACCTGGCCGCCTCCATGGCTGATATCTCCCACCAGATCCGCACGCCCCTGACCTCCATCCATCTTGTGCTGTCTCTGTTGTCGGAGTCGGAGCTCTCCCAGGAACGGCGTCTGGAGCTGGTGCAGCAGCTCGACATGCTGATCTCCCGCATCGACTGGCTCATCGAAGCACTCCTTAAGATCTCCCGGCTGGACGCCGGAACGGTTGTATTCAAGACACAGCACGTTCCTTTGGCACAGGTGATCCGTTTGGCGTATGCGCCTCTGGAGATTCCCATGGAGCTGCGGAAACAGACCTTTACCTTCACTGCCGAGACCAGGCGGGAATCTATCCTTGCGGATCTGGCCTGGACAGTGGAGGCGATTTCCAATATTTTAAAAAACTGCATGGAGCACACGCCCCAGGGCGGGAACATCCACATCACCGCCACGCAGAACGCGATTTATACAGAGCTTGTCATCGAGGATGATGGATCGGGCTTCGACAAGGCGGATCTGCCCCACCTCTTTGAGCGTTTTTATAAGGGAAAGGGATCCGGCGAGCACAGCATTGGCATCGGACTTGCCCTTGCCCGGATGATCCTTGCCCGCCAGAATGCCACCATCAAGGCAGAGAACCGGACGGAGGGCGGCGCCCGCTTTGTGATCCATTTCTATTAAGTGACAAAATTGTAACCGGAAAGTCATGGGATTGTCATCTTCTTTCTTTACACTATAACCTATCAGGGGCACACCGCCCACAGAAATAATCAGGAGGTTACCATGGATATTTTAAAGGTTGAACATTTGACAAAGGTCTATGGAAAGGGAGAAAATCAGGTCTATGCATTAAATGACGTCTCCTTTTCCGTGCGAAAAGGAGAGTTTGTGGCTATCATCGGTCCTTCCGGTTCCGGAAAATCCACTCTGCTCCATATCTTAGGCGGAGTGGATCGCCCCTCCGCCGGGAAGGTCTACCTGGACGGCAATGATGTCTATGCCCAGAACGAGACGCAGCTTGCCATCTTCCGCCGCCGTCAGGTAGGACTGATCTATCAGTTTTACAATCTGATCCCGGTTCTGAATGTGAACGAGAATATCTCACTTCCTGCTCTGATGGATGGACAGAAGGTCAATCAGGAGCGGTTTGACGAACTGATCCATATACTTGGTCTGGCGGGTCGGGAGAATCACCTGCCCAATCAGTTGTCCGGTGGCCAACAGCAACGCGTGTCCATCGGCCGGGCTCTGATGAATGCCCCGGCCGTGGTGTTGGCGGACGAACCCACCGGCAATCTGGATTCCAAGAACAGCCACGAGATCATCTCTCTGCTGAAATTCAGCAACCAGAAGTATAACCAGACGCTGATCGTTATTACCCATGATGAGAACATCGCCCTGCAGGCAGATCGTATCATTACCATCGAGGACGGGAAGATCACAAGAGATGAGGTGATCCGCCCATGAGTATTTTTCGCAAAGTCACTTTAAAAACCCTGCTGGTGAACAAGACCAGAACCATCGTGACCATTATCGGGATCATTCTGTCCCTCTCCATGTTCACAGCGGTAACCGTCAGCGTATCCTCCTTCCAGGATTATTTGCTGAAGATCACCATGCACCGGGTAGGCAGCTGGCATGCCGCCGTTTCGATCACAGCAACCGATATGGAAAGCATCTCCTCCGACAAAAGCGTTGACAGCGTTACTTTCCTTCGAAGCATCGGATATGCAAGGGCGGAAGACTCTACCAATCCGGATAAGCCTTATCTGTACATCGGCGGCATGGATCAAACAGCAGAAGATATACTGCCCATAAACATCACAGGCGGCCATATGCCGGAGAATGACGATGAGCTGCTGATTCCTGAACACCTGTCTTACAACGGCGGTGTACAGTATGATCTGGGGGAAACCATCACTCTGGAAATTGGCGACCGGATCTCCACAGATGAAAATGGTGCTCCTTATATTCTGGGCCAGGATACCTCCTATCTCTATACGAAAGAAGAATTGGAGAAGCAGGGTTTTTCCAAGACGGAGATCAACAATCACGATACGGAAGTCCTTTCCCCCCGCTTCACCCGTACTTACACCGTGGTCGGCTTCTACGAGCGGCCAGCCACAGAGCCATTCTCAGCCCCCGGCTACACGGTACTGACCGCAGACAGCACAGCTTATACGGAAGCAGACAGCTACACGGCCTACATCTGCTTCCACAACCCCAAGGATACGATTCCCTGGGTGGAAGCGCATTATCCGGGCATTGGCAGTCAGATCAACTATTCCCTGCTTCGGATGTATGGAGCTTCCTTTGAGAGTTCCTATAACAGTGTGCTCTACGGCATGGCCACCATCCTGATCTGCATTATTTTGTTTGGTTCGATCTCCCTGATCTACAATGCATTTTCCATTTCCGTCACGGAGCGTACCCAGCAATTCGGGCTGTTGTCCTCTCTGGGTGCCACCAGGCACCAGCTGATCCACAGTGTTTTATTTGAGGCCTTCAGTCTCTGTATCATCGGGATACCCTTAGGGATATTGGCCGGCATTGCAGGCATAGGTGTCACCTTCGCCCTGCTGGGCTCCTCCATGTCGAATCTACTCTTTGGCGGCCAAGGTGTTGCCTTTGCCCTGCATGTATCCCCGTCAGCCGTGATCTGCGCAGCTCTCATCGGCCTGCTTACGGTGCTGATCTCCGCCTATCTTCCGGCCAGACGATCTGCGAAGCTGTCACCCATTGAGGCTATCCGCCAAACCACAGACATCGTTATCCGCGCCAGAGGCGTTAAGACTTCACGGCTGACCTATCGGGTGTTCGGACTGTCCGGCATGCTTGCCTCCAAGAATTTTAAGAGGAATCGGAAGAAATACCGTGCCACAGTCATCTCCCTGTTTGTCAGCGTAGTGTTGTTCATCTCCGCCAGCAGCTTCTGCTCTTATCTGATGACAGGTGCAACAGGGGTTATGTCAGATGCCGGCTGCGATATCACCTATCGCCGATTCATGGATACCGCAGCGGATATCACCATCTCTGCAGATACCCTCGAGGATGAAGAACATCCGGATGCGGAGAACCCTGCTGTGGAAGACTTCGATATAGAAGGCTCGGATAAGATCAAGGCTCTCTCCAACGATGACCTGCTAAAGATATTATCCTCCCTGGACGGCATCACCGACGCAGCCTGGGCTCAGAATATCTCTTCCACGGTTTATATCGACAAAAGCGCCCTCAGCCAGGAATATCTGGACTTAATCGCTGACATACCGCGGGAACAGGACAGCCAGAATCCGGCTGTGCAGAACAAAATCCGCATAGAGGCTGCACTCTATTTTATCGATGACGAAGCCTATCTGGCGTATCTGGAGAAATCCGGGCTTTCCGCCGGACAATTCACCGACGCCGACCATCCTGTGGCGGCAGTCTCAGACTTCTTGCGGTTCTACAGCTCCGACACCGGGAAGTACAGTACCATGCACCTTCTGTCTTCCGGAAAGTCCTCTGTCACACTGATGCAGTTAGACATCCCGGCAGGATACTATAGCAGTGGGTATTACAATGATGAACAGGGCAATCTTATCTACTACTTCAGCAACAAAACCACCGATGAAGAGATCAAGGTGCCGGAATTGGACTGCACCATCCCGGTGCAACTTGCCATCGCCTCGGTCACCGATGAAGTTCCCTTCTTCCTGGGCGATCGCTACGGTGAGACAATGATCCTTATGTATCCGGCCAGTGCCATGGAGGCCGTATTGGGGCAGACACAATCTGCTGATGTCAGAGCGAAGGCTTCCGTCTTCTACTTTACAGCAAAGGATCCCAGGAGTGCTACTGCTGCTATTACCAAGACCCTCCAAGACTTGGGGCTTGAGAGCCGTTCTGTACTGAATCTGGCGGAAGCCGGTGTCCAGGAACGAACCATGCTGATGATCATAACGGTATTTTCCTACGGATTTATCATCTTGATCTCGCTGATCGCCATGGCAAATGTATTTAATACCATTTCTACCAACATCCAGCTCCGGAAGCGTGAGTTCGCCATGCTTCGCTCCACCGGCATGACACCCGGCGGCTTTCGTGTCATGATGTGCTATGAGTGCCTGCTGTATGGGATCAAAGGACTGCTGTACGGACTTCCGGTTGCCCTCGCCGTCACCTTCTGGATCTACCGAAGCATATCAAGCGGCTGGGTGGTTCGCTTCTATATCCCATGGTACAGCCTCGTCATTGCCATCGGCAGCGTGTTCCTGGTGGTGGGCAGCACGATGATCTACAGCATGCGGAAGATCGGAAAAGAAAATATCATGGATAACCTGAAGAATGAAACGACGTAAATATAACGCAACAGTTCAGCCATCGCGTATATCATGGCGCGGGCTGAACTGTTACCGTTATTATAGCAAAATTATACGATACTCCACCCCCATCTGCTCCAGCAGCTCCATCTCGCGCTTCTGGCAGGTGAAAAGGATCACCTGATCCTGCTGACCTGCCAGCCACCTAAGCGTCCGCGCAAGCCGTCGGTCATCATAGGCGCAGAAGGTCTCATCCAAAAGAACCGGCATAGCTTCCTCCTTCATAAGGCAGCGCCCTACTCCCAGCCGCAGAGCCAGATACAACTGTTCCATGGCTCCGCGGCTTATCTGCCATGGTTCCAGCCGTCTGCCCTCTTTGCCGACCGTTACCTGTCCGTTCTCCGTCACCATAAGGTCGTCATATCTTCCGCCTGTGATTCCCGAAAATATCTCAGAAACCGCCGCTTGAATACTGTCCCGGTTGGACTGATAACTATCCCTGGCTGTCCGCTCCAAAACCTCATAAGCCAGCCGGATACTCTTAAGTTCTGTCTCTATCGCTCGCTCGTCTCTTGTCGTTCCGCTTATCTCTTCCATCTCCTCACTAAGATTATAGAGACGCGTTCTTTTCTCTGCAAGCTGCTCCGTCAGGAGATTACGGGCAGCAGCAGAATTCCCTTTCCTTCGCCGGAAAAGCCACCGGAAGAGCCTCAGAATCCACCCAATGATCGGTATCCGCCAAAGAAGTCCTTCCCTACGACCACAATCCCCGGCCGTCTTCTCCGTTTCCTCTCTCCGCTCTGTTTCTGTAGACTTCTCCGCATCCGGATTGCGTTCAAGCTCGGTCAGCTTCTCCTCCAACTGCCGGATATCCGAAAGAAGCACCTCCTGCTCCCACGCAAGCCGCTCCTGGCGTTCCCGTCTCCGCTGCTGCTCCAACTTCAGCTTCTGCTCTTCCTTCCTGCGGCGATCCTCCAGCGTTCGCTGGGCCATAGAGACATCGATCCCTCCATCCCCGCCGTACATGCTGTTGACCAGTTCCCGCCTCAACAGTGCCGCGAAATCCTCCTCCGTCACGACTGCCGCCTGGGCGATACAAAACGTGTTTTCATAAAGTCCCTTGCCGACATCTCCCAGCAGAATATCCAGATCGCCGTGCTCTATGGATAATTCTTCCCCATCGTTAAGGCTAAATAGCCGCGCCGTCTTCTCCTTATGATAGAAGTTTCGCTCTATCCTGAATTCCTTCTCGTAACCCGCTGCGCCGGATCCGCCAACTGCATCCCGGCCTCCAGTCACGGCAAATTCCAGGCTTCCCGCATAATAAGCCGCCGCATTCCACGGCTCACAGCGCTGATACCGATCCGCCTTTCCCGCTCTTCCCCGCTGCTTTTCCAGGCCGAACAGCATCGCCACCAGGAAGCTGTGAAGGGTGGATTTCCCACTCTCATTCTCTCCATACACCACATTAAGCCCCGACGAAAAAGAGATTGTCTTTTGATGAAATTTTCCAAAATTCGTAAGCTCTGCTTTCTTAATATACATGTGAATTCCCCATCAATGCATCCACGCCCAGGTACAAAGCCCTCCTTGTGACCTCATCCTGCGGCATAGCCAGAAGTTCCTTGATATACCGATCCACGATCTGTCCCCGGTATTCCTGCTGCAGCTTCACGAAATCATAGCCCGGACGGCTTCGGTCATCCACCGCAGCCACTCGGGGCAGCTTCGACAACGCCTCCGCATCCGGTGTAAATTCCGGTGCGCAGTCACCGCACAACACCAGCACAGCGAGCTGATACGGCGCGAGCTGTGACAGCCGTTCCTCTGCCAGCCGAAGCAGCGAGGCATTCGCTGTGCACGCTTCCACCGGAATTCTCACCTCCCGATACTCACATCCACGGATGGGATAGAAGGATGCGTGTGTTCCCCGTGGGCCAAGTTCGGCGATCCAGTACCCCCGCGGTCCGATATCTCCATGCTCCATGGGCTGCAGATTTCCCGCCATAACGATCCGGTTCTCCCGAAGCTGACCCGGCTGATGAATATGCCCCAGTGCAATATAATCAAAATCCATGGCTTCCAGTTCCTTAAGCTTCAGCGGCACATGCTTCTCATCTCCGCCATGCGCCAGCAGGATATGATACCGCCCTTGGGGCTTCTTTACAATCCCGCGATAGCGCTCCTCGCGGATCTCCCGATGCTCATAACTAAAGCCATACACCGTTGCGGCAAGCTCCGGGAAGAACAGTGCCTCCGGCTGTTCCGAAGAAAAGAAGCTGATATTCTCATTCCACGGGTAATTGCGATAGAAGGAGTTCCTGCTTAAGTAATCGTGATTTCCCGCCATCAGCACCACTCTGGCTCTTGTCAGCCGGGACAGGATCCCGTTCACCTCTGCAAGTTCCCGCTTTAAGGGCTGCCGGTGAAACAGATCCCCGGCGATCAGCACCAGATCCACCTGCTGCTCCTCTGCTGCATCGATAGCCTGGGCGAAAGCCTCCCATAGCTGCCGTCCCCGGCCCTCACCCCATGGCTTTCCTTTCTCCGGCTCCATGCCTAGATGGACATCGGCCATATGTAATAATTTCATCCCATGCTCCGTTCTTCCGCCGATCCGGCGGCAGTGATTTTCAATTCCCATGAATAAAAACCCACGGATTGCTCCACACTTTGTGTTCTCGCACTCCTATCTAGTATCTTACCACAGCGAACATTTGTTTGCAATCCTGCGTTGTAAGAAAATCTTAAAAATATTTTAACCATTTTAGAATGGACAACCTCGCTGATATGTACTATCATACATATATCGATTTTTTCGAGAATACATAAAAGCATTATGCGAGGAGGAACCATGAGCTCCAGAAGAGAAAAATTAAGACGTCAAAAAAGAATCCTAGTTGCCATCCGGGCTGTCATCTGCGTACTTTGTCTGGTTATCGTAGTTTTACTGATCAGTCTTTTAACCAAGGCATTCCGACACAAACCGAATCAGGACGAACCGGTCAATAATATAACGGATGCAAAGGATCCGAACGAAACGGATAACAAAGATGACAATACGAACACCCCGGACGAACCGGAACCCCATGTACTTACGGTCTGCATTGACCCCGGACACGGCGGAAAGGACGGCGGTGCCGAGTCCGGCAGCCGTCTGGAGAAGGACGATGTCTTAAAGCTGGCGCAGAAGGTTGCCTCCCTCTTAGAAGAGCAGAATATCAAGGTCGTAATGACACGCAATGACGACAGCTATCCCACCTTATCCGAGCGCTGTAATATTGCCAACAACGCCAAGGCGGACTATCTCGTATCGATTCACCGCAATAAGGGCAACGGCTACGGTGTAGAGACCTGGATATCCGTCAATGCCACGCAGGAAGATAAGGATCTTGCCAACAATATCATGGCGGGACTTAAGGAAGTAGGAATCCAGCGCGACCGCGGTGTCAAGACCGGAAGCCAGAACAACTCCAAGGAGGATCTGGCTGTCAACGGAAGCTCCAACATGCCTTCCTGCCTCATCGAACTGGGCTTTATGAATAACAGCAAGGATAACCAGTTGTACGACAGCCATCTGACGGATTACGCCAAGGCCATCGCCAACGCCATTGTGGATACCTACAAGACACACCACCCTGATGGTGTCATATCCGCCGATAAGTCCGATCAGACCACTACCCCGACAGACAATCCGGGACAGTCCACTCCGGGAAGCACCTCCCAGACAGGCACCTCCCACACTATGAATAACACCCAGATCGACATAAGCTCTCTCAGCACCAAAAGCGAAGGCTGGGGACCCGGCAGCGACTGCGACGACAAGAACCGTCCGAATTCGGCCCTCTCATATCAAAATAAATACGGCAAATACAATGCCAACTTTATCGTGCCGGACAGCAACAAGGTCTATCTGACCTTCGATGAAGGCTATGAGAACGGCTGTACTCCCGCCATCCTGGATACCTTAAAGGCGAAGAATGTGAAAGCCGTATTCTTCGTAACCTCTCAGTTTGCCAAGCAGAATCCGACGTTGGTACAGCGCATCATCGACGAGGGACATATGTTGGGAAACCACAGCGTCACACACCCCTCCAAGGGGCTGCCCTCCCAGTCTGTTGAGAAGCAGCAGAATGAAGTTATGGAACTCCACAATTATATCAAGGATAATTATAACTACGAGATGCACCTGTTCCGTTATCCGGCAGGAATATTCAGCGAACAGTCCTTAGCCATCGTAAACAACTGCAATTACAAGAGTGTTTTCTGGAGCTTTGCTTATCTGGATTATGATACGGCGAACCAGCCGGATCCGGCAAAGGCTTTGGAGAAGGTTAAGAGCCGTCTCCATCCCGGCGCCATCTACCTGCTCCACGCGGTGTCCACCACCAACACGGAGATCCTGGGTGACTTCATTGATTACATACGGGCGCAGGGATATGAAATTGGTCTTTTTGATTAATGCAATCAGGCTTTACTTACCAGATCCTTTACCACTTCACCTGCAAGGATCAGCCCCGCTACTGAGGGCACAAATGCTACACTTCCGGGAATCACACGCTTTGACTCGTCGGACAGGATCCGCTTCGGAGTCAAAGCTTCCTCCCGTGAGTACACGACCTTCAATCTTTCTACGCCTCGTTTCTTCAGTTCCCGGCGCATAACCCGCGCCAGGGGACACACCGAGGTCTCATAAATATCAGCCACCTCGAACCGGGTAGGATCCAGCTTATTTCCGGCTCCCATACTGGAGATAACAGGAACCCCAGCCTTCCCGGCACACATGACAATCTCCAGCTTCGCTGTAACGGTATCCACCGCATCCACCACATAGCTGTAAGATGCAAAGTCAAAGTCCACTGCATTCTCCGGCAGAAAAAAGCAGTTGTACACTTCCACCGAGGTCTCCGGATTGATCTCCAGGATCCGTTCTCTCATAAGCTCTGCCTTCGGCTTTCCCACTGTCCTTGTGGTGGCTATGATCTGTCGGTTGATATTCGATATGCTGACCACATCCCGATCCACCAGCACAAAGGCTCCAACGCCGCTGCGCGCCAGAGCCTCTGCCACATAACCACCCACACCGCCAATTCCAAATATTGCCACCTTTGCCTGCTGCAAGGCCGCTACGCCGTCTTCTCCAAGGAGAAGCTCTGTTCTGATAAATGTCTCTGACATGATGTTTTCCTCTCATACGCAGTGCGAGCTCGATCTGGCACTGCTCATTGCTTTCGTAAAGAGTATATCCTATTCTTCCACACACGTCAATGACCTTACTACTCATGGATCGCCCAGTATCACTGTTCCATCTGTCTGCTTAAGAAACCGGACGCCACCTGAGCCAGCTTCATCTCTGTCTCCCCAAACTTCTCCTTCTCATCATGCTGGCAGAGAACTACGGCTCCGATGGCGTCCCCTTCGCAGATAATGGTGCTGACCGCCTGTGCCGAATGCTCCTCCCGGTCATCCAGAGTAACCTTGATGTACCCCTTCTCACCCTTTACCGCCAGAAAGCTTCCCCGCTCCTCAATGGCAGTCTCCAGCGGCTTGCTGATGGGCTTGCTGTCAAAGTCCTTCCTTCCGGTTCCGGAAGCGGCGATCACATGATCCCGGTCCGTGATGCACACCAGGCAGCCGGTTGCCTGGGCCAGCGCGTCTGCATACTGCCCGGCAAACTGCCCCAACTCCCCGATAGGCGAATATTTCTTCAGAATGATCTCGCCCTCACGATCTGTAAATATCTCCAGCGGATCTCCTTCACGGATCCGCAAGGTTCTTCGAATTTCCTTAGGCACGACTACACGCCCCAGATCATCTATTCTTCTCACAATGCCTGTCGCTTTCATAAAAATTCCTCCATTTACTGTACTTTTCCTTTACTGGGAATAGTATCTGTAAATGGAGGAATTTTATACTTAGCGAACCTTATTTCAACCCCTGTATCAATATAACAATTTTATAATAATAGGAAGCATATCTCCTCATCTAATATTATGAAATACCGGTAGCAATCACTTGGCACACTCCGCACATCCGCAAGTTCCCATCCATAGCCGGGACAAACATGCTGTCCCCCTTCTGGAAGTATACCACTTCTCCACCAACTTTAATAGCCCCATTTCCCTCTATGCACACCACAGATAGGAAAGTATCTTCCGACAATGCTATCTCCGCTTCATTCTTCACATCATATAAAACGCTTTCAAAGTATGGGCAGCATATCAGTTTTCTCCTTCTGTACGCCTCACTTATCACCTCACCTCCATCTGCATACGGCTCTCCGCACTTCTTACGATCCGCCGCCTCACAGCCATCCATACACAGCCCATCATACTTCTTATAATCCAGCACATCCAACGCCTTTTTTAGATGCAACTCCCGCAGGTTCCCAGCCTTTTCCCGGCGGCCATAATCATACAAACGGTAGGTGCTGTTGGAGTTCTGCTGGATCTCGCAGATTAACGTCCCCGCCCCGATAGCATGGGCAGTGCCTGCCTGGATATAAAAAGCATCCCCCTTTCTCACCGGGATCCAATTCAAAATTTCTTCTATCGTATTGTCTTTCACCCGTGCTTCCACTTCTTCTCTTGTGGTATCCTTCCGAAAGCCGCAATATATCCCGGCCTCCTCCGCACATTCCATGATATACCACATTTCATTTTTCCCATACTCATGCTCTACAGCCTGAGCATAGGCATCGTCCGGGTGTACCTGGATGGACAATGGCTGCTTCGCGTCAATGAATTTGACCAGGATTGGGAATTGCGCCATAGTCTGGCACTTCCAGCCCCACTTCTCTTTCCCCAACTTCTCCAAATATTCGCCAAAAGTCACCCCCGCTTCCGGCCCGGAGACCACTATGCTGGAGCCGTCCTTGCGGGCAGACAATTCCCAGCTCTCCGCAACAATATCAAGGTCGCACTGCTTTTGATATTTTTCCTTTAAGATTGTGCCGCCCCATAGATAATCCTTAAAGGCAGGCTTCAACTTTATAATACTCAATTTTGTCTTCACGCCTCCAATAACTGTCTGGCCGCGGCCGTGAGCCCGTCAAGCTGACGCTTTGCATCCGTCAGTTCCCGACCCTTCACGCCCACATACAGCTTTACCTTTGGCTCCGTCCCCGAAGGCCGGATGCAGACCCACGCTTCCTGCTCCAGCTCATAATATAACACGTTGGACCGGGGCAGCGTGATCTGCTCCTTTATCCCATTGCTGACGTCCGTGGTCTCCCCCCTTCGATAGTCACGATATCGCTGCACCCGGAAAGAGCCGATACCTGTCGGCGGGTTCTCTCGTAGTCGTCTTAAGATATCCTCCATCTTCTTCGAGCCGTCCACACCCTTCATGGTAACGGAGATCAGGGCTTCCTTGTAGTAGCCGTATTTCTCATAAATATTTAACATCTGCTGCCACAGCGAGATCCCTTTTCCCTTATAGTAAGCCGCCGCTTCGCAGAGAGCCATAACGGCCACGCAGGCATCCTTATCCCTAGCATGGGTGCCTACCAAGCAGCCGTAGCTCTCTTCATATCCAAATAGATACTCGTAAGCCCCCTTTTCCGCATCCAGGACACCATGGTTCGCCTTTCGAGCCTCCTCGAAGAACTTGATCTGCTCACCGATATATTTAAAGCCTGTCAATACCTCGATCAGGGAAATGCCGTATTCCTTTACGATCTCATTTGCCATATTTGACGAGACAATGGTCTTTACCAGGGCTCCGTCCTTCCGGTTCTCCGGCAACAGGCCAAGCTCCTGCTTCCGGGACAACTCATATTCCGCGATCAGAAGCCCCGACATGTTCCCGGTAAACGCCTTATATTCACCAGAGCCCTCATCCTTGGCATATACCCCCAGGCGATCCGCATCCGGGTCTGTGGCCAACACAAGATCCGCGTCCACGTTTCGGGCCAGTTCCAACGCCAACCGAAACGCTCTTGGATCCTCCGGGTTCGGGTATTCCACCGTCGGGAAGTCCCCGTCGGGCTCTTCCTGCTCCTTCACTACAAATACATTCCCAAATCCCAATTCCTTCAGCACACGCCTTACCAGCAGATTTCCCGTCCCATGGAGAGGCGTATAGACAATCTTAAGCTGATCCGCCGCGTCCCTCACAGCTTCAGGACTCAATACCAGTTTCTTAATGTTCGCGATATACAGATCGTCAATGTCGCTCCCGATCAAGTGATATAATCCCTGCTTCGTGGCTGTCTCCATGTCAACGGACTTCACCTTGCCCATATCGTCGATATTTGAGATTGCTTCCATGATCTCCTGCGCAGCTACATCTGTTATCTGAGAACCGTCCTCTCCGTATACCTTGTACCCATTATATTCCGGCGGGTTATGACTTGCCGTGATCACAATTCCGCCATAACAGCCCAGCTGCCGGATAGCGAAGGACAGCTCCGGCGTTGGGCGCAGGGGCTCAAATATATACGTACTGATACCATTTGCATTCAGGCACAGTGCTGCCTCCTGGGCGAACTCCTTCGACATGTGCCTGCTGTCAAAAGCAATAGCCACCCCACGCCCCTGCGCATGATGCCGTATGATATACTCTGCCAGCCCCTGGGTCGCTCTCGTGACGGTATACTTGTTCATCCGGTTTGTCCCGGCTCCGATAATCCCCCGCAGCCCGCCCGTTCCAAAGGCCAAGTCTTTATAAAAACGATCTTCAATCTCCTTCTCGTCCGTGATACCTCTCAATTCATCCCTTGTGGCCTCGTCAATTCTTGGATCATCGCGCCACTCTAAATATTTTTTCTTATAATCAGGCATACTCATTCCTATCTCTCCCACCATAGACAACCCTATGCGCAATCCCTGGTATCTTTACAAATTCCCTCTTTCCAGGGCAAAGAGGATATTCTCCCAGACATGCAAAGATATACCATGCCGCCATACTTCCATTATCTTCATCCCCCGGAAAGCCATCATCTTCATAAGAAAACTCTTCCAACGCCATCCTGTAAACCCAGTCTTTCGCCTTCTCCTCCTCACCGAAATAAGCATAGATATAAGGAAGATGAAAGCTAGGCTGATTGGAGATCGCACACTGCCCATACTCCGCTGCTGCCATCTCTGTCATCTCATGAATTTCCTGGCCGTATCCCGCCACACGATATTGCGGCGGCGCAGCAAACAACGCATCCAGCTTTGCAAGTAGCCTCTTTTCTCCGCCAAACAGCTTCGCAAGTCCCTCCAGATCATGTGGAACAAAAAATGTTGTCTGCCATGCACTGCTTTCCGTATACTCTCCTCCCCATTTATACGGGTCAAAATCTTCCTTCCAGTTTCCACCCATATCCTTTCCTCTCATAAAGCCGGTCTCTGTATCAAAAAGATTTGCGTAATTCTTTGCTCTGCGCTCATATTCTGCCACAAGCTCACTTCTCCCCAGAGCCCCGGCCACAACGCTGATACACCAATCGCCATAAGCAGCGTCAAGCGTAAGATTTACGCTTTCCTTCTGTTCATCACATGGTACATACCCATACTTCACATAGGATTCCGCCCCATTTCGTCCGAACCGCGCCTCTGGGGCATTCTGGTTCGCATGCTTAAGCATGCCTTCCAATGCGTCCTCCCAGGTCTTTCTGCTGCCAATGTTATTGACTACAGCCGTTGCGATCACTGCATCGATCAATGTGGATGGCATACAGCCCTCTTCTCCGATGGACAGCCATCGGGGGAGCCAGCCGCATTCCCGGTAATCATTCACAAAGCCTTCCAGCATCTCCGAAAATTCATCCCGGGCAATCTTTGCAAACAGCGGATATACCGTGCGGCAGGTATCCCAGAAACCATTGTCCGTGTAGCGAGGTCCCTCATGAACACTTCCATCTATCGGCGTATAATGAACCATCTTTCCAGCCAGATCAAATTCATAACATTTGTGCGGGAACAGAAAAGTACGCCACAGACAGGTATAAAAGGTCTTCTCCTGCTTTTTGTCTTCAAATTCTGCTTCTATCCTCCCAAGATGCTCCTCCCAGATTTCGTTATTTTCAGCCAGGATCTCATCAAAGGATCTTCCTTCCATTTCCCGGTCGATAACAGCCTCTGCAAGTTCTTCTGAAATATAGGATGTTCCAATGGAAAATTCTACGTTTTTTCTATTTAGAAAAATATGAATAAATCCTTTTTCCGTTCCATTTTCTTCGCTCAACCTTGTCTTATCAAAATCAACATCTCCGCCCCGAAATCTCAGAACAAAGTACATTTTAAAATTTTTTGCGGCATCCATACTGTGACCATCCGTCACACCCAGCACCTCGTTCTTTTCCGGGTTGATCCGAAATGTGTACTGCCCCAGAACAGGCAGCAGGGACAGACAGGACTTTCGCTCCGTCCGGAACTCGAGACGCCCTTTTCCGCCCCGCTCCGTAGGGGTCACTGCAAACTGACACATGGAGCGCAGAAATTTTATGCTGATACAGGAAGGCGTCAGAACTGCCTCCTTTGGCCGATATCCTCCATATGCCCACCGATAGTCCTCTGCAATCACATCATTCTGCGGAAGCATCAAAAAGGCTCCATAGTCGGAGATCCATGGACTCGGTTGATGTGTCAGCCGGATCCCCTCTATGCAATGATCCTCTGGATGATAAAACCAGCAACCATTTTCGCCATTCGTCTGCGGCGCAAAGGCAGCCATTCCAAAGGGTCGCTGCACCAACGGCAACGTATTGCCCCTTGAAAAGCGTTTTGTGGATTTCGTTCCCTGTTTGATATTCACAAGACTGATTTTTGACATAAAGTACGCCTGTGCCCCCTATCTGTTTTATTTCCAAAATAGCGTAACGATCTCTTTTGCTCTCGTGGTAAGCAGCACCTTGTGATCCACAACCGGAAGCTCTTTCCTTGCTGTCTCCTCCAGATTCGTCTGATAGAGCTCTTGAACCTCAAATCCGTTAAAACAAACCACCGCCCGGACTGCTTCATTCCCTAAATTAACCCATCTTAAGATATAGCCTGTCCGGTCAAAGGACTTCTTAAAAGCGGTCACCTGTAAACCTTTTCCCTCCAATGCGATTCCGCTTCCACAGCGCGGAAGGGAAATCTCCCTGTAAGGAATGTCCTGATAGAAAAATTCTACAATGCTGGTATCCTGAACTGCGGTTCGTCCGCCCATGAATTTATGGGTATCCACCGGCTCACATTGAACCAACAGCGGATTCTGAAACGCCTTTGCATGATAGGCGGCATTCTGCGCAAACCCGGTTTGTCTCTGCGGCAGGATTGCAAATTCACACCGAATATCTCTCAGGCATTGATTCTCCGGAACCATCCACGCATCGTCATCGGAAGCGACTCCACCGATAGAACCATTGGCGCGCACCAGGGCAAAAGCCAATGTTCCCTGCTCACTCTGCAGGTTTTCATACCCATAAATACCGCGACTGAGCACAGCCATGGACATTTTATCAGCCCCAATTACCGTCATGCCGGAAGTGTGCTCTGTCTCATTGCAAATTCTCTTCTCGATATCCCACTTATTCCGTGCAACCAGATCAAATGGCGTCGTGCTGACTGCTGTATCACAGGAAAGCCCTGTACAAAACAGCGCACACATTCTGTGATCCCTTGCCCGGTTGACAAATTCAAAGGCAACCTCCAGAGCTGCAGCGCCCTTTTTTAATGTAAGTATCACATCAAAGGGCATGGAAACCGTCTCTTTGCTTCTCTTTTTCTTGGTTTCATCCAGGCAGACTGGAAGAGTCACATCATAGTGGATACGCACACATCCTAGATAGGAATCGGATTCTTCCAGGTTGATTACCGGCTCACATGCGCTGATATCCACCGCCACATCTCCTGCCAGGGGCTTATAGATATAAACTTCACCCGCATCCGCAGTATCCTGCAGCTTTAAAATATCCTCAAACGTATGTCCGCTCTCTTTATGCAGCAGATTTATATTTCCTTTTACGGTAACCGTTACTTTCAGACTTTCATTTTCAAGACAGCATTCCTGATCCCTCTCGTAGCCAATCCTTTGTCCGCATTCATATGCCGCCGTTGGGATGTTCGTCTGCACGCGGTAGGAAATGTAACCAAACGCCGGGACCTCTTCTGCCAGAAGCCTCACTCTGTAGCGTACTGTATCCACCATTCCCGGCAGATTGACCGGCGAAAATACAGATTTTGCAAATTTTTCTACTGCCAATATCAAAAAAGGAACCTCCCGCCCTTTATCATCCGTTATACGGATTCCCTGCGGTTCATCCTCTGACACCACGTCGATCGCCACGTCAATAACCTGACTTCTGCTCCGCTCTATGCCGTTGAAAACCACAATCTGATAATCGTCCTTCTCAACCCCATTGCCCACGTGGACTGCCAGTTGCTTTAACCCTCGACGAAGAAGTTCCTGTCCCATTTCCTCGATATTCGCAAAGCGATCCTCCATGTGACGGTGTACCGCATCCTTGCTGCAGCCGCAGATACTGTCATGGGCATGATTTCTGATCAGCATCTTCCAGAGATAATCAAGATGACCGGAAGGATACACGCCACGCATCCCCGAAAGTTCAAGAAATGTGTACAGGGGCTCCAGAGCATTCTCCAGCATATTCTGAAGCTCACAATTTTTTGTCTTCAAATAAACACGGGAGGATACCGTATCCTTTAAAAGATCTCCATTCGAGCCCTGCATAAGTTCTCCGGTCTCTGTCGTCATCTCTTCCCGCCGCTTCGCCCCCGCTACCAGTCCGACATACGCTTCCAGACTTGTCTGATAAATTTTTTCGTCCGCAGGAAGTCTCTTTTGGATTTCTTTCAGTATGGGCAGCAGATCCGGCTGAGGCTCCAGATGGTCTACTCCATTCATAAGCAGAAGATACGGCGTTGTGGCAACTCCTTCGAAGGAATTTCGGATATTTTGGGTCAGACGGTATGCTTTATCAATATTTGCTGAAAAACGCTGCGCATTATTGTACCAATAACTCATACAGATGGCCAGCACCTCCGATCCATCCGGGCTCCTCCAGACAAATTCCGACGGCTTGTTTTTCCCCGCAAAGGCGCCATCGGGAAGCTCCTCATAAGAATAATAACCTCTTCCGAATATGCAGTTATCTATCTCAAAGCCCCGTAGGATCTGGGGCAATTGAGATATAAGGCCAAACTGATCCGGCGTATAGCCGACTTTTGCACACCGTCCCATTTCCTCTGCCTGTTTCATTCCGATCAAAAGATTTCTCACGGTTGCTTCCCCACTGGTAAGATAAAAGTCGTTTTGCACATACCACGGTCCCACCAGAATTCTTCCCTCCTGAATATAGCGACAGCATTTTTCCTTCATCTCCGGCCGCACTTCCCAATAATCCTCAAACACGATAGTCTGGGCATCCATATGGAAGATATACTCCGGATCCGTATCCAATATCTCCAATAAATGATCGATCAGATCGATAAGACGCATACGGAACTGTTCCTGTGTCTGATACCACTCTCTATCCCAATGGGTATGTGAGATCACACAATAATGCCTCATATCTTATCCTCCTGCATACGCCCATCCACCGAATGCGCCTTAAGCTCCTCCATAAGCTCATCGTAGCGGAGCCGGCAAAGCGCAACCACTTTGTCCGCTCCGCCGTAGGACATATAGATATAACCGTTATGTATATATGCCCCCACCGGGAAAACAACCTCATTTACATCACCGACTCTCTCGTAATCCTCTGTTGGCTCAAGGATTGGATACGGCAGCCGTGCGATCACTTTACTTGGATTTTCAAGATCCAGGAGCGCCGCGCCTACACGGTAGCAGAACGGTTCTCTGTCATTGGCGACTCCGTGATAGAAGAAAAGCCACCCCTCCGGCGTCTTTATGGGCGGGACGCTCCCTCCGACCTTCTTGTTTTCCCAAGGATATTCGCTTTTTATCACCACCTGCTCATGTATTTTTTCCTCATAATGATCCCAATAATCCGAATCCAGCATATCCTCAAAGGTGTCAAAATAATCAATTTGAATATTCGGCTCAATGCGGTGAATATATACAATTTTTTCGTTAATTCGCTCCGGCAAAATAAAGGCATCCTTGTCCCAGTCCCTGGTAGGAATAATGCCGATGGGTTCTATCCTCCTGAAGTCCTTTGTTCGCGCCATGCCTACTCTGCAGCTTTTCAGATCATATCTTGCAAAGAAAATAATGTATTCCCCTTCAAATTCCACAATTCTCGGATCCTGGGCATAAATCGGCGTCTTCGGATTTTCAATATAATATTTGATGAATCCCTCCTCATCGCGGTCAGATAACAGCTTTCCCTCTGGGGTAAGCTGCGCATAGGATACATAATCTTCCGCATATAAAACTCCGGTTTTTTCCCCTGTCCAAATCTCCGTTGACCTGCTCCACCGATAAAGCATATGCACGATATCCCCCTGTTTTACCATACCTGCATTAAATTTTGCGTGTTCCTTATCTCTCGGTGCCAGCAAAACACCTAGTCTCTCTACTGATAACATCATTTCAATCCTCCATTGTTTATTTTATTTCTGGCTTATCCTTAAACTGAACTCCCTTCTTTCGCGCGATCAGCCTTTTACTCCCCCCAGCGTAATTCCTTCCACAAAATACTTCTGGGCAAAGAAATACAGGATAATAATGGGTATCACAACAACCAGGTTCGCAGCGCAAATGATATTCCACGCCTTGTAGGCACCCACCTTGAATTTATCAAAAAAGATATACAATCCATAAGCCAGGTTATATTTTGTATCGTCGTTCAGATAAAGAAGGGGACTGTAAAAATCGTTCCACGCTGCTGTAAAAGCAAAAATAGCAACGGTAAAAATG
>CAKSAI010000008.1 GCA_934434905.1 uncultured Lachnospiraceae bacterium
TATTGCTGAAAGCATCAATCTGAAATGCTTTATGTAAGTCTCATCCTCAAAAGGATCCCCGTCAGCATACTGATCGTAGACTTTGTAGTCATCCCTTGTAAAAAGGGGCTCTACATCCTCCAGCTCAGGAAATTCTATATCAAACAGCTTGACCCGCGGATCCTCCGCAATTGCCTTAAGCCACCGCTTCTCAAGTATAGTCAACGGCATCGTCGGTTTGTGATGCAAAGCAGGAGAAAGATCCTCATTTAGCAGCGGCCACTTTACAGACTTCAGAGCGGGAAGAATCGTCAATACGCTCTCCGAAAATGCCTCTTCCATAATGCATCGCTGCAGATCCTTCTCCGTCGCGTCCGGATTGAATGCAGCTTCGATGATCTTCGCAACCGTATTGTAATAAACGGAGTACAATTCACTGAATATCATGATCGTCACCTCCGTCAATGCCATACATCCGATACATTTCCAGGACGTCAGCCTTAAACTTATTCTCAGCCGTTCGATTTGAAAAATTCATTTTCGTTATACGTGAAATAAAGGTACGAATCCACGGCAGCATCTCTGTCGTGTCAAATACATCTGCTATGTACCGATAATGGTTTTCGTCGATTTTCTCAACACGGCCACATCGTTTCTCACGCTCTAGTCTTTGGACTATGAATTGTTCGTCATCCTTGATTTTTATTTCAAACTCCACATGCTCTATACGCTTAATGTTCCATTGGCAATTCACACCCCACATATGTCCTTCCACCTTGCGGAACGCATCCCTTAAGGCATCAAACTTCTCGCAGATCTCATCCTCGACTCGAACATTGGACATATAATCCAATCGATACGAGTTGAGCCTGTTTGCCTTCTCCTGAAATGCAATTAGGTTCTGACGACCATTTTGGGCGCTTATGTATATCTTAAGAGGAACCAGACGAATTGTTTTCACTTCTTCTGAGTGCTTCCCCTGATTGTCAATAGTAATGTAACGGTGCTCATGGATTGCTTCAAAAAGTGTCGCCATCACATCGCTGTCCATAGCCTGGGTTATGTAATGATGTTTAAATGTGAACAATTCATCGTGTTCCGGTTGCCTATCCTGCAGGAAAGAACCGATGACGCCACAGGGAGCTACCTCGCTGAAGAAGTCGATTACATCCTTCAGGTCAGAGATATCTGTATCCGCGGTTCGGCTGTACAGAACCTTGCGTCCTTCTTTCTCGATCTGAATAATGCCTTCCTTGGCGTACTCTTTCAGTTTCTTTCGGATGGTAGAATCATCAAAGGTCACAGCTGAAGACAGGCGCTCATTGATTTCTTCCATAAGCTCTGTGAGCGTTTTCTTGATTTCAGGGGTATGGAGAATGTCAAAAATCGCGAAGTGCAATGTGATATCTCCATCCGTGAAGCTCTTTGCCTTCCACGCTTTGTAGAAAGGATTTTTGCAGGTAGCGCGGCTATCAACCGACAAGAAGACATTCTTGCCCTCAGCTGTCCGGGTGAAGCGCATATAATCTCCCAGCCAACTCTCAATTCTCCGCCGCTCATCGTCATAGGAGCGCGCGCTCTTGGCGTCATATTCTGTTCTGCTCTTAAAGCCATACACATAAAACTCACGCATATATGCTCTGACTTTTTCAAAGTTTTTTATGAGCTCATTGTAAGCCATTTGCGCTGTTCCTCTCATTGTGGTTTGTTTTTGAGTCCAAAAGTTTCTCCATTTTCGGGCTTCATATTATCAGCTTATCAAATTATTCAAAATCATCTCGCGCTTCCAAAAACCGTATATCCGCTATCAATCTGGCGTTCCAATTCTCTTTTTGAAAGACGCTCTTTGATACACATATTCATGTAAAATATGCGTTCTTCCATACTCTTACACGCCGACATAATTTTAAGATGGTTCGTCCAACTCAATTGTGTCACCAGTGGTGACACTTTTTCGTTGTCCTTGTAAAGCTCATAAAACTGCTTCATTCTGTAAAGACCACGGCGGTTAAAGCCTTTTAGATCAGGATAATTCGCTGCAAAGAAATCAGCCAGTTTCTGCACAAATGCATCACCATATTCAGCATTTTCAGACTGCACACTAATGTATTCGCCTATATCACGATACATTAAGATCAGTTCCTCATTCACTTTACGGTATGCACGTTCGTTGGCAGACTCGATAATATCAACAATTTTTTCAAATTGTTCACCGTAAGGTATCAAATCACTCATAATATTTTCCTTTCCGAATATCCATTTTTTCATTACATCGGGGTTCCAACCTCAATTAAATTACCATCCAGATCATAAAAACGAATCACCTTTTGCCCCCAACTATGTGTCATGAGCCTATTTACATACCGGACGGAAGGGTATAAGCTTTCCAACTTTTTTATAAATGACTCTATATCCTTTTTTTCTCGTTTCCACACTTTAGAACTAGCGCAAAGTCATTTTCTCAATTTCGCCCACCATCTGTAGCCATCACGATAACCGTTTCACCGTATAAGGGCTGTTCGCCACATAACCGCACTTCCCCAGACCTTTTATTTTCACCTGGATGGCTTCCTTGTCATACTCATTATCCGGTTCCTTTACAAGCTTAACCTTCATTCCCTTTCCCATACTGCTCCGCCAGCCTGGCGATTTCCTGCTTCATCTGCTCCACCACGGATGCTGGTTCCATAATCTTGGCTCCGTCTCCCAGAGCCATCACCCAGCCGAGAAACTGTTTGCTGACGTCAACCTTCACATTTATCGTAAAGTGTTCGTCATCCTTGCGGATGATTGGCACATCCTTACCGAACCGATCTATCATAACACCGGCAAGCTCATTCCTGCACTCGATCCGCACTATTTCCTCCTGCCCGGCAAACATGCCAAACATCTTCTTCGCATAGGCTGCCATGTCGAAGGAACGGAACATCTGTCTGCCTTCCCGCTTTTCCCCGGTTGACTTGATATGTAACATTTTGTCCACGCGGTAATGCTTTATCATTCCCTTTGTGCTGTCGTATGCCACGAGATAATAGTTCTCATCGTCCCAGGTCAGCGCCCATGGGCTTACTTTGTATAAAGCACCATCATGCCGCAGTTCCATTTCCTTATCTACATTCCACCGAAAATACTGGAATGTGATTTGCGAGTTCTCTGCTATTGCGGTATGTATTCTGTCCACATTGTAATAAATGCTTTCATTCATCGTCTTTACACGCCCCGCCACAAATACTTGTCTGTGAAGCTGTGATGCCTCATATTTGCTCGCGAAACCCTCGATCTTTTTAATCAGTTCTTCCGATTTTTTAGCTGTAATAAACTTTGCAGACTGCACGGAATCAACCAGCAGCTTAAGCTCCGCCAGCTCAAACTGTCGGTTTCCCACATGATAATAATAGGTTCTGTCCTCCTGCGTCCCGATGATATCCATTCCGTACTGGCGCAGCGCTTCTATGTCGCTGTAGAGGCTTTTGCGTTCCGCGCTTACCCCGTACGCCTTCAACGCCTCTATGATCTCCGGCATGGTAATGCTGTGGGTTTCATCAGTTTTTTCCAGCATTATTTTCATAAGGTACATCAGCTTTAGCTTCTGATTTGACGACTTCGCCATACGATTCCTCCAATCATTTACCCCGAAGCAATTTTCTTTCCATCGGGAGATAGGCTGAAAAATCATTTGGATATTCTTCACCGGTTTTTACGAAACGGTTCTTTGTCCAAAAGGCTTCGCTCTGGGGATTCCCCTTATCGATGGCCAGCCGGATCTTCTCGTAGCCAATATCAGCCAGATGATCGGCACAGTCCTGAATGATCTTACTGCCGACTTCTTTTCCCTGATAATCCTGCTCCACCATGAAAAACCCGATATATGCCGTATTTTCTCCCGGATAACCAAGAATCAAATCCATGATCGCCACGAGATTGCCGCCATCAAAAAATCCAATATAATACTTGTCCTTTAATTCTTTTCCCGGCGGCAACGATTTCATATCTTCCAGAATACTTTCCCCGGAAGCAAATGGCGGATGGAATTCATAAAACAGTTTATTCCCGGAAGCGAGCGCAAGAATCATGTCTGCATCTTCCGGGGTCAAACGTCTTACGGTAAAAACTGATGTCAGTAAAGCAATGTTCATTTTTAAAAGATCACCACCAACCGTACCGGTGGCTGATATTTTATCCCTACACATACAGAAAGTGTTCCACCGACGTGATGACATTGGCTCCGTCCGCCGCCGCAGTGATTACCTGCCGTAGCTGCTTGGTACGCACATCACCTGCCGCGAACACGCCGTCCAGGCTGGTCCTGCCGTCCTCGCCTGCCACGATATAACCGCCCGCATCCAGAGAAACCAGCCCCTCTGCCAACTGGGAATTTGGAATGATCCCGACTGCGATGAACACGCCGTCCACCGGAAGTTCCCTTTGGCTGTCTTCCTTCTTATTATAGAGACGGATCTTCTCCACCTGCTCTACCCCAAGGATCTCTTCCACCTGAGTATCCCAGATGATCTCGATATTCTCAGCCTTTTTGACCTGCTCCTGAAGGATTCCTGCACCACGCAGCTGATCTCTGCGGTGGATCAGATATACTTTTTTGCAGGCTCTGGCCAGAAACAGTGCATCTCCCAGCGCCACGTCTCCGCCGCCAACCACTGCTGTGACCTTGTCCCGGAAAAAAGCGCCATCGCAGGTGGCGCAGTAGGAGACACCTCTGCCAGCCAGGCGCTCTTCGCCCGGTGCCATCAGCTTCCGATGGCTGGCCCCGGTGGCAAATACTACCGTCCGCGTGTCGTAGGTGTCCTTGTTGGTATACACCCGAAAGCCTTCTTCCGCCTTCTCCACCTTCGTCACACCGTTTTGCACAAAGCTGGCTCCCATGGTGTCTGCATGCTCCCGAAGCTTCATCCCCAGATCGAAGCCATTCATTCCCGGAAGCCCCGGATAATTGTCCACCTCATAGGTATCCAGGATCTGGCCGCCGCTTAAGGGCTGCTTCTCCAGAACCAGCGTATTCAGTCTGGCTCGCTGTCCATAGATGGCTGCACTCAGGCCCGCCGGGCCACTGCCGATAATGATTACGTCATACATGATAAAAACCTCCTTTTTACATACTCACAGTGATATCCCCATGTCCAAAGCCGGGGATTTTACTGTAATCGCAAACGATCCGCTGCTACAGCAAACGGATATTCCTCTCCGTGATTTCAATCTTTCGTTCCTTATAGAGATGACCTACTGCCCGTTTGAAGGCGCCCTTGCTCATCTTCATCTCCCGCATGATGATCTCCGGGGATGCCTTGTCGTTGAAGGGCAGCACCCCGGCATACTCCTTAAGCACCTCCAGCACACGCTCTGCATCCTTGTCCATCTGCAGATATGCTTTTTCCCGCAGTGTCAGTGTAAGCTTCCCATCGGGCTTGACCTCTACTACCCGCGCTTCCACCTGATCGCCGATCCGAAGATAGCTGTGATCCTCATGTGCAGGCACCAGCGCCGAATATTTGTCATCCACCGCCACGAAGGCTCCGAAATTATTGCTGAACTCATACACCCTTCCCTGAACCGTATCGCCTGCCTGATAGGTGGAATCCGTGCGGAGCATTTCATAGATTCCCTTCATGCTTGCACAGAGACGGCTGCTCTTGTCGATATAGAGCCGCACCAGCACCTCATCATCCTCATAGAGCTTCGTCAGTTGTTCCTTATAAGGAAGGAACAGATCCTTGGGAAGTCCCCAATCCAGGAATGCACCGATCTTCTGAACGGATGCCACCTTAAGCACCGCAAACTGACCCATCATCAGCTTCGGTGTCTCCGTGGTGGAGATGATGCGATCCTTGGAATCCTTATAGACAAATACCTCCAGGGCATCTCCTACCCGGATCTCCTTTGGCGCCTCCTTGCCCGGCAGGAGTACCCGGTTTTCACTCTCTGCACTTTCCGCCAGATAAATTCCAAACTCTACCTTTTTTACAACTACAAGCTTCTGCTTTTCTCCTAATTTGATCATACTTTTCTCTCCAATTCTGTCATCACACAGTCATTTCCTGCTCTATTCTGTCATTGCATTTTTTCATCTCTATGATTGCATACGGTTGCCGATCCCCATCGCACAGCGCAACCACAACCTCTTCATTCTCCCGCGCCACGTATGGATATATCATATCTCCATAAACCGCTGACTTCTTATATTCCACCTTCAGTTCCCCTATCGAAAATCCCTTCGGCAGATATTCCTGCGCCATCAACACGTATTTTCCATTGTTCACATGCTGGTTGGTATCCAGATGGAACCGATGAACTGCGAAGGGTTCTTCCGTCTCAAGCTGGTCGGGCAGCTTCATTCTCCGGGGGCATTCCTCCATAGACAAGGGCGGCTCAAGCTGATAGGCCTCCTCCATCCTTGGCAGCAGCTTCGTCGGTCTTCCGCTTGTCACGTCCAAAAGCGCCCACAGGGAATTGGCACTGGCAAGTTCTTCTCCGTCTGCCGTCGTCATGCGAAAATTCCTCCATCCGTAAAAGCCTTTAAAGTCATAAGGCCATGTTGCCACCCGGATCTGCTCCCCAAGCGAAGGATAACGCTTTATCTGAATATTCCAGGAGACCAGCACCCAGGCCACCTGCTTCTCCTTCAGAAACGCAACTCCGATTTCCAGTTCTTCCGACTGAAAAGCAGTGCAGTCCTGAAAATAATCCAATATGGCATTCAATGTCAGTCTTCCTTCGCTATCCACTTCACTGTAGCGAACTCTGCTGTCAAAGCTGTACATCACTCTATTCCTTCCTGTAAATCAAACGCATACTCTCATGACATAAAGAAAACCATCACTTGCTAGTGATGGTTCCAAGCTGGCCCACCAGGATTCGAACCTGGAGATGACGGAGTCAGAGTCCGTTGCCTTACCGTTTGGCGATGGGCCAATGTTTCTCAACAGTCAGTATTATATCTCATTGGAAACCATATTGCAAGTCTTTTTTTATTTTTTTTATGAGAGTGCGAAGCACGGAGCAATCCGTAGGCTTTCATTTCATTCCCACCCCTAAAGAAACATGACCTCCCCATCAATCACCGCAAACTCCTTTACCTCTCCCTCCGTGATATCTGCTCTTCCGTTGCTTCCTTCCGTAATCTCGGCCTTAAGATGCTCCAGCCCATCGACAGGAACACAGGCGGTGAGCTCCACCGCTTCTCCATAATCGGAACCCAACAGCGTGATTCCGTTCTTCGTCAAGATATATTGAAGCTTTCCAATTCCATTATAATCCGTCTTGATGCTAAGAATCCGTCCCTTTTTCTTCACTGCAATGACGCTGGCTGCAAGCCCCTTCTGAGCCGCCCCCTGGTATGCCCGCACCAGTCCTCCGGTTCCCAAGAGGATGCCTCCGAAGTAGCGGGTCACTACCACCGCGGCATTATGGATATCCTCCCGAAGCAGCACGTCTAAGATCGGCCGCCCTGCTGTCCCGGCAGGTTCGCCGTCATCGCTGCATCTGGTAAGCTGATGATTCTCCCCGGCCACAAAGGCATAACAATTATGGCGGGCATCCCAATACCGCTTTTTCATCTCCGCAATGAAGTCCATGGCCTCCTGCTCATTTTCAATTTTACGCACGTTGGCGATGAACCGGGACTTCTTCTCCACCAGCTCCCCGGTGCCGCCCTCGTAGAGAATCTTTATTCCGCTCTCTTCCATATGACACTGCCTTTCAATCTCTGCTATGGCTAGTTTAACACGGATTTGAGAACTTCGCAACCTTAAGGAATTTTTTTCTTTATTATTATGGCGTTCTCTGTTATAATGATTGGATAGTTCCATTTTGCAATACCATCAATTTGTGAAAAAGGAGGCTTTTGATATGAATTATGGCAGAAAGAGCACTTCCCGTAAGGAAAAGCAGCTCTCCTCAAAGCGCAGATCCACCCAAAGGCGGTTTTCCGTAATCTTGCTGAAAACGTTTTTACTCTGTTTTCTGCTGCTGTTTATCGTGGGAAGCTGTGCTGTTTTCGGATTATTCAAAGGAGTCATTGATTCCGCCCCGGATATAGATAATATTGACCCGACCCCCACAGGTTTCCTGTCCACCGTCTTAGATGCGGACGGCAACGAGACCGCTACTCTGGTGGCCTCCGGTGCCAACCGTGTATATGCACACCTCGAAGATATACCAACGCATACCCAGAATGCCTTCATTGCCATTGAAGACTCACGTTTTTACAGTAACAACGGCATTGACATTCCCGGAATCATCCGTGCGGGTGTCCGCGGTGTCGCCAAGGGCTTCAAATTCACCGAGGGAGCCAGCACCATTACCCAGCAGCTCTTGAAGAATAATGTATTTGTGGGCTGGACTGAGGAAAGCAAGATTGAAAGTGTGGAACGTAAGATCCAGGAGCAGTATCTGGCGGTTCAGCTCACCAAGCGCAAATCCAAGGGCTGGATCCTGGAAAACTATCTGAACACCATCAACCTGGGGCAGAATACCCTGGGTATCCAGGCTGCGTCCCGTCGTTATTTTGGAAAGGATGTGGAGAATCTGACGCTGTCTGAGAGCGCTTGTATCGCCGCCATCACCCAGAACCCCAGCAGGTGGAATCCGATCTCCCACCCGGACAACAACGCCGAGCGCCGTAAGACCGTGCTTTCCTATATGCTGGAGCAGGGAATGATCAACCGGGAGGAATATGAGGAAGCCATCGCCGATGACGTCTACGCACGCATCCAGCAGGTCAATATCGAACATGCGGATGCCAATCCCAACTCTTACTTCGTGGATGCACTGATCGACCAGGTGATCCAGGATCTGATGGATTACAAGGGCTACACCTCCAGCCAGGCCTACAAGGCGCTGTACGAGGGCGGTCTTGTCATATATTCCACCCAGGATTCTGCCCTGCAGACGATCTGCGACGAAGAGATCAACAACCCGGACAACTATCCCAGCAACACAAAGTATTCGTTTTCCTATAATCTGACTGTGAAAAAAGCGGATGGTTCGGTAAAGACCTACACAGAGCAGTCCATGATGAGCTATTATCGGGCAAAGAACAATAATTACAACCTGAACTTTAACAGTCAGGAGGATGCGGCAGAGGCGATCGAGGCGTACAAAGCGGAGATCGTAGACACCGAAGCGGGCGATACCATTGTAGAAAACGGCGAATCTGTCCAGTATACACTGCAGCCCCAGTCTGCGGTTGTCGTGATGGATCAGCACACCGGAGAAGTGAAGGCCATTGTGGGCGGCCGCGGTGAGAAGACCGGAAGCCGTACCCTGAACCGGGCCACCAACACCACCAGGCAGCCGGGTTCCACCTTCAAGGTGCTGGCCGCTTACGCGCCTGCTCTGGACACTGCCGGCATGACGCTGGCCACCGTCCAGGACGATGCACCCTATGCCTATAACAACGGAACACCTCTGAAAAACGTTGACAGAGCCTACCGTGGGTTCATCCCCATACGGCAGGGAATCGTCGAATCCGTCAACATTACGGCTGTCAAGACCCTGACAGAGATCTCACCCCAGGTAGGCTATGATTACCTGTTGAATTTCGGCTTCACTACCCTGAAGCAGACCGATATCGGACAGCCCCTTGCCATCGGCGGTATCACCGACGGTATAACGAACCTGGAGCTGACCGCTGCCTATGCTACCATTGCCAACGGCGGCACCTACACTGCGCCCCGGTTCTATACCAAGATCCTGGATCACAGCGGCAACGTGCTGATCGACAACACACCTCAGACGAAGACCGTCTTAAAGGAGACCACCGCATTCCTTCTGACCGATGCCATGCGGGACGTAGTCACTATGGGCGGCGGCGGTACTGTCAACTTTGGCAACATGGACATCGCCGGTAAGACCGGAACCACCAACGACAGCCGGGACCGTCTGTTTGCAGGCTTCACGCCCTACTATACCTGCGTGACCTGGGGCGGCTTTGACGACAATATGAGCCAGAACAATTACGGTACCAGGTATCCCCTGGCCATCTGGAGAGCTATCATGGAACGCGCCCATAAGGATCTGGAATATAAGGAATTCGAACGGCCTGAGGGTCTGACGGAGGCAACCATATGCACCAAATCCGGGAAACTGGCCGTGGAGGGCATGTGTGATTCCGATCCCCGGGGGAGCATGGTGCGAAGCGAATATTTTGCCAACGGCACCGTTCCCACTGAATACTGCGACCACCACGTGAAGGTTACCATCTGCGGTGTATCCGGAATGATTGCCAATGAAGGCTGCCCCGCATCCAGCAAGCAGTCCAAGGTATACATTACCGGTGGTTCCGCCGAAAGTGCTGACGGGCCGTATCTGCTGCCTGATAACATGAACCAGAGCGTCTGCACGATCCACAGTGCAGGGACAAGCAACAACAGTACCACCGGAAATGCAGTTGACCGGAATAATCATAAGCGTTGAGGATTATTCCACATCCTGTAATGCTTGCATATCCTCTTCCCCGGTGCGGACCTTAACAACCTTAGCCACATCGTATACGAAGATCTTACCATCACCGATATGCCCGGTGTAGAGTGTCTTCTTAGCAGTCTCGATGACCTTATCCACCGGGATACTGCTGACAACGACCTCCACCTTCACCTTAGGCAGTAGCGTGGCATCCATCTCAACGCCACGGTACTTCTCTCCGGCTCCACGCTGGATTCCACAGCCCATGACCTGTGTAACAGTCATACCGGTGACGCCCAGATCATTCATAGCCTTCCGCAGCTTATCGTAGCGGGACAGCTTGGCGATAATAACTACCTTGTACATGCCGGTGGCATCCTTGGGCACAGCAGACACTACCTTCACCGCTGCATCCTTCTGCACCTGAGAAGCCTCTGCGTATTCCGGTGTACCAAGATTGGTATTCTCATTGACATCCATGGTCATAGTTCCTGATACATCCATGATGCTGAAGCCGGAGTATGCCGTTGCAAGGCCATGCTCCATAGCGTCCAGTCCAACGATCTCTTCCTCCTCCGATACACGCAGACCAACAAGCGCCTTGATGACCAGGAAGGTGATGGTGATCGTAATAGCTGCCCAGGCACCTACGGTCAGCACACCCAGTGCCTGCAGACCCAGCTGCTTGAAGCCGCCGCCATAGAATAATCCCACATTGGCGATCTGGTTTGCACCGAAGGTCACGCCGTCGCCATAGCCTCTGGCATATGCGGGAGCCTTATCCGTAGCGAACAAACCAACTGCCAGAGTACCCCAGATACCGTTTAAGCAGTGTACAGCGACAGCACCAACCGGATCATCCACACGAAGCTTATTATCCAGGAACCATACGCCGAATACCACCAGCAGTCCGGCCACAGCGCCGATGATGGAGGAACCGATGGCATCTGTCACATCACAGCCTGCCGTAACAGCTACCAGCCCGGCCAGAGATGCGTTCAGGCACATAGAGACATCCGGTTTTCCATACTTGATCCAGGTAAAAGTCATACATACTACCGTTGCAATAGACGGTGCAATGGTGGTTGTCAGGAAGATAGATCCAAGCTCCTCAATGCTGGTAGCTGCCGCACCGTTAAATCCATACCAGCCCAGCCACAGAATGAATACGCCCAGGCAGCCAAGGGGCAGATTGTGTCCCGGAAATGCATTTACTTTCGTGATCTTGCCATTCTTATCCTTCGTGAACTTACCGATACGGGGGCCGAGCAATGCCGCGCCTACCACTGCGGAGATACCGCCCACCATATGGATCGCGCAGGATCCGGCGAAATCATGGAAGCCAAGCTGTGCCAGCCAGCCGCCGCCCCAGATCCAGTGTGCTTCGATGGGATAGATCAACGCAGATATCACACCGGAATAGATACAGTAGGACAGGAACTTCGTCCGCTCTGCCATAGCTCCCGATACGATGGTGGCTGTAGTGGCGCAGAATACCAGGTTAAAAACAAAATTTGAAAAATCAAAGCTCTCATATGCCGTAAAAATATCAAAACCCGGTTTTCCGATAAATCCAACCAGATCCTCTCCCAGCAGCAGTGAAAAGCCGATCAGAACAAATACGACGGTGCCGATACAGAAATCCATCAGGTTCTTCATCAGAATATTCCCCGCATTTTTTGCCCTGGTGAAGCCTGTCTCCACCATTGCGAAGCCTGCCTGCATCCAGAACACCAGCGCGGCGCCGATCAGAAACCAGACACCAAAGGTATGCTCACTCACCAAATTAACGATCATTTCTTCTGTCATAACTTATTCCTCCTCATCCTTTGAATATTAAAAAACGACACTTTTCCCTTTCCACCGCTTCGTGGTTCGAAAAAAGTATCGTATTTTTTTACTCCGTTCAGCCGAAATACCGACTGAATCATGCTGTTCATAATTTATTCTTTTTCTATTAAAAAAAGCTTAACTTTGAAAACACGTTTTTTTCACTTCTGGCCCATATAATAGGATTATAGCAAATGACAACACCCCAGTAAGCAATTACTGATTGAACAAACTTTTTCATAATAAGCGCCAGGTGGTTTCGACTGCCTGGCATCCTCCCTTTTTAGGGGAAGATTCCAGTTCCAGTCTACACCTTAAAGTCTGCATCTTAAAGTCTATACCTCAAAAATCAGATCTCACCTCAACATCTACACCTCGAAGATCAGATCTCCGTAGGATGGCATCGGCCATATATCCTTATCCACGATCATCTCCAGCTTATCAACCGGAGCCCGCAGCGCGTCCATGGCAGCTCTCACATCATCATGATAGCATACAGCCTGTTCTCTGCCCTCTGCCATAGCAACAGCGTGATCCGTGATATCCTCAAGCTTCGCCAGTGCAAGCTTTGTCTCCGTCAACAGATCCGAGGTCTCCATAAGTAATTCTGTCTGTGTGCTCACATCTGCATCGCAAGCAGCCTTAACCGTATTGATGGATGTCGCCAGAGCGGTAGTATATTTGATGACCGCCGGAATAATCTGCTTTCCGGCCATATCGATCATGGTGCGGGCCTCGATGTTGATGGCCTTGGCATAATTCTCGTAATTTACCTCCACACGGGATTCCAGCTCTGCCTTGGTGAACACGTTGAATTTCTCAAACAATGCAACTGCCTTGTCGGTATCCAGTGCCGGGATGGCATCTACCATGGAACGGATATTCGGCAGTCCGCGGCGTTCTGCTTCCTTGACCCATTCATCGGAATAACCGTTGCCGTTGAATACGATCCTCTGATGCGCGGTTGCCTGCTCCTTGATGAGATCATGGACAGCCATATCGAAGTCATCTGCTTTCTCCAGTATGTCACAGGCATCACTGAAGGCCTCTGCAACGATGGTGTTCAATACCACATTGGACATGGCGATGGAATCGGAAGATCCGACCATACGGAACTCGAACTTGTTTCCGGTAAAGGCAAAGGGTGATGTACGGTTCCGGTCTGTGGCATCCTTCGCGAAATCAGGAATACTCTTCACACCGGTAGAGAGCATTCCGCCCTCCAGGCTGCTGGTGGCTTCTCCGGTACTGATCAACTGTGTCAGCACATCCTGCAGCTGCTCGCCCAGGAAGATGGAGATGATGGCGGGCGGTGCCTCATTGGCGCCTAACCGATGGTCATTTCCCACGTCTGCCGCAGACTCACGAAGCAGATCCGCATGCTTATCGACTGCCTTCAGAATACAGGTCAATACAAGCAGGAACTGGATGTTCTCATGGGGTGTCTCACCCGGATCTAACAGGTTGATTCCATCATCGGTGGTGATGGACCAGTTGTTGTGCTTCCCGGAACCGTTGACACCTGCAAAGGGCTTCTCATGCAGCAGGCAGGTCAGTCCGTGACGGCCGGCCACCTTCTTCAAGGTCTCCATCACAAGCTGGTTGTGATCCACGGCAATATTGCAGGTCGCGTAGATGGGAGCCAGCTCATGCTGGGCGGGCGCAACCTCGTTATGCTGGGTCTTGGCGGTAACGCCCAGCTTCCACAGCTCCTTGTTGACTTCTCTCATATAGGCTGCGATCCGCTCCCGGATCCCGCCGAAATAATGATCCTCCAGCTCCTGGCCTTTGGGCGGCATGGCACCGAACAGCGTGCGACCCGCGAAGATCAGATCCTTACGCTTCAAGTACTTCTCCCGGTCTACCAGGAAATATTCCTGCTCCGGTCCGACAGAAGGTGCTACCTTCTTGGAGGTGGTATTTCCAAACAAACGGATCAGACGCAGCGCCTGCTCGTTGATGGCCTCCATGGAACGAAGGATCGGCGTCTTGGCATCCAGTGCCTCTCCGGTATAGGAACAGAAGGCGGTTGGGATGCAGAGCGTCGCACCTGCCGCGTCCTGCCGTACAAATGCAGGTGATGTACAATCCCAAGCGGTATAGCCTCTGGCTTCAAAGGTAGCTCGCAGGCCTCCGGAGGGGAAGGAGGAAGCATCCGGCTCACCCTTGATAAGCTCTTTTCCGGAGAAGCTCATCAGCACCTTGCCATCCTCGCCGGGAGCTGTGATGAAGGAATCATGCTTCTCAGCGGTAACACCGGTCAGCGGCTGGAACCAGTGAGTATAGTGGGTGGCACCCTTCTCGATGGCCCATTCCTTCATCTCGTGGGCAATCACATCGGCGGTTGCCAGATCCAGTTCCTTTCCTTCCTCAATGGTCTTCTTAAGCTGTTGGTACACTTTCTTCGGCAAACGTTCCCGCATAACGGAATCATTGAATACGTTCTCACCGAAAATGTCTGCTACGTTGTAATACTCTTCGCTCATTTCTCTCAACACCCTTTCCTTATAATTTACATCAAACGTGATCTTCCCGGTGCAGCAGCATATGCTATGATGAAAAAAAGGGCATTCCAATCCTTTTGGAACACCCTTGTTCTGCACATTCGTTATCTGTCTGAAACTACAATACACGAAATTTTTTAAAAAATCAAGAGGAAATTTATGATTTTTTTATTTTTCCCGTTTTGTATATTTTTAACAATTTTATTCATCGTTTTTTGTGCATATTTTCTATACAGAAGGAGCGCACCGGCGTAACTACCAAGTCTGCGCCATTCGGACAGTTCCGCTTAGGCCTTACCAACAGAACCGAACAGCTCCATCTTCTCCTTCACCGTAGCCTTGATCGCCTCCGTACCGGGTGCTAACAGCTTACGGGGATCGAAGCCCTTGCCTTCCAGATCCTTCCCTGCTTCAATATACTTCCTGGTGGCAGCCGCAAAGGACAACTGGCACTCTGTATTGACGTTGATCTTGGCAACGCCCAGGGAGATGGCCTTCTTGATCATATCATCGGGAATTCCGGTACCGCCGTGGAGCACCAGAGGCATATCTCCGGTGAGCTGCTGGATAGCGTCCAGTGTCTCGAAGCTCAGTCCTGCCCAGTTTGCCGGATACTTGCCGTGGATATTGCCGATACCTGCTGCCAGCATCGTCACGCCCAGATCTGCGATGGACTTGCACTCCTGCGGATCAGCGCACTCACCCATACCGATAACACCGTCCTCTTCTCCGCCGATGGAACCAACCTCGGCCTCTAAGGACATTCCCTTCTCTCTGGTAATGCGCACCAGCTCCGTAGTCTTCTCAACATTCTCCGCAATGGGATAATGAGAGCCGTCAAACATGATGGATGAGAAACCTGCCTCAATACATTTCATGCAGCCCTCGAAGCTGCCGTGATCTAAGTGCAGCGCCACCGGAACGGTGATATTCAGCTCTTCAATCATAGCCTTCACCATAGCCGCAACGGTTTTGTAACCGCACATATACTTGCCTGCGCCCTCGGAAACGCCCAGAATCACGGGAGAATTGCACTCCTGTGCCGTGAGCAGCACAGCCTTAGTCCACTCCAGATTGTTGATGTTGAACTGTCCTACGGCATAATGGCCGGCTTTCGCTTTTTCCAACATCTCTTTTGCTGATACTAACATTTTCGATTCCTCCTGTTCAAAACTCATTATCATTACTTCGCAGCACAGCTCGATTCTGCACCGCTCATTGTTACATACAGTTTACACCAATTCTGCAAAAAAGAAAAGTAAAGTAATTGATAAAATATCTTTTTTATTTTGTTAAAAATTAAACAATCTATCCAATGGCTTCCTCATCCACCATGATTGTGACGGCCTGCTTCTCATTCCGGATCAGCACTTCCCGGTGATCACCGCCGAATTCCCCGTCCACAGTCCAGGCCACATCCTCTTCGGCCACGATGCGGATCTCATTGGTCTTACAGGAATATATCATGTCCGTATCATCCTTCAGGTTCGTGAGACTGCGCAGGATCTCATGAAGCTCCACCGGGTTCTTGGGATTCTTGATCAGTGTCACCTCAAACAAGCCATCATCCAGTTGCACGTTGGGCCCTGTCATGTTCTTAAAGCCGCCCACGGAGATGGAATTTGTCACCATGCCAAAGATGAATTCTCCGTCGATGACATCCTCGTTACACTCCACATGCATGGGATATGCCTTGATGGTGTGAAGGCTCATGGCCCCCTCCAAAATATAGGCTGCGTGGCCCAGAAGATTCTTCCACTCCTGGGGCGTTCCATAGGACACGCGGGTAAAGAGGCCGAAGGCTGCCACATAGACAAAATATTTTTCATTCATATTTCCCACGTCGCAGGGAAAGCATCTCCCGCTCACAGCCGCCTTGGCAGCCTTGACCATGTCCTTGGGAAGCTTCAGGGAATTGGCGAAATCATTGGTACTCCCCGCCGGAATGTAACCAATCGGCTTTTTGTCTTCCCGCTTCATCATTCCGCTGACCACCTCGTCCAAGGTGCCGTCGCCGCCGCTGCAGACCACCAGATCGTACTTACCGGCCTTGTGAGATACCAGATTCCCGGCATCCTGGGGTGCCTGTGTGGGATGAATCGTCACTTCATAATCGTTTTTTACAAAGGTGTCTACAATGTCTGCCAGCTTATTCTTGATCTGGCCCTTCCCTGAATAAGGATTAAAAACAAACAGCAGCTTCTTTTTTCTCATACGTCATCGCTCCTTTCCTGATTATGCATGCCTTGTCCGCCAAATTCATGCAAGCATGATTTATCGTCCTTCTTCGGTCTGGCTGAACTGTTACGCCTTAGGTCTTCCGCAATACTGCCAAGCTTTCGGAGTCTGTGGTTTACACCGGATTTCCCCACGGGCGGATCCAGCATCTCACCCAGCTCCTTCAACGCCATATCCGAATACTGCAGCCTGAGCTCGGCGATTTCCCGAAGCCCCGGACTTAAGGCGGAGAGTCCGATCGTATTCTCGATATACTGGATGTCCTCTGCCTGCTTCACCGCAGCACTGACGGTCTTGTTGATATTCGCCGTCTCACAGTTCACCTTGCGGTTTACGGAATTGCGCATCTCTTTTAAAATGCGCACATTTTCCAGATTCATCAGCGCGACATGGGCCTCCATCACATTGAGGATGTCCACAATCTGAGCGCCCTCCTTTAAGTAGACCACATAGCATTTTTTCCGTGGAACGATCTTGGCTTCCAGTCCAAAGCTGTTGATGATCTCCCGAAGCTGTTCTGCCTTGCTGTTGTCCGGGCACACGATCTCCCAATGATAAGACTTCTCCGGATCGCTCATGGAGCCTGCGGCCAGAAATGCTCCCCGTACGAAGGCCCGCCTGCAGCAGGCGTTTTTCACGAGAATACCATTTACCAGCTCATCCCCCCGGATGAACCCTTTCGTCTCGTCCATCCATTTCACTGCGGTCAGCACCTTTGTAACCTCCGTCTCACCGCAGACAGAAACCGTACAGTTCCTGTTCTTGTTCAGATATGTATTCTGTCCTGCCAGGATGGCTGCACTCATACCGAAGTTCTTCTTAATCAGTGTAAAGTACTTCTTCGCCAATGTGATATTGTCGGTCTGAACGGTCAGGTTCATTGCCTGCCCGGTTCCCTCAACCTGTCCCAAGAATCCCAGGATCGCTGCGAGCTCCGCCAACTGGCAATGCCTGCTCCTGCTGACCTGTCGGGACAGTTCTTCCTTCACTTCGCTTGAAAATGACATTTATTTACCTCTAAGTGCATCTTTTCCGATATCTCTGTGTTCAATCTTCAGTCCATAACCCTTCTGATCCAAGAGACGCCGATACAGTTCGTTTGCCAGCGTCACGGAGCGATGTTTTCCTCCGGTGCAGCCGATGCTGATGATCAGTTGGTTCTTGCCCTCCGCGATATAGTTGGGAATCAGAAACTTCACCATATCCTCCAGCTTGTTTAAGAATATGTGAGATGCTTCATATTGAAGGACATAATCCCGCACCTCCTCATCGTTTCCGGTCTTGGGACGAAGTCCTTCCACATAATAGGGATTGGGCAGAAACCGCACGTCAAAGACAAGATCGGAATCCGCCGGGATCCCATACTTAAAGCCGAAGGACAGGACCGTGATGAACAGGTTCTGGTATTCCTTGTTCTGCACAAATATTTTTTCCAGCTCCACCTTCAGCTCCCTGGTTAAAAGCTGGCTGGTATCAATGATAAAGTCCGCCTGCTTCCGCAGGAAATCCACACGCTTCCGTTCCAGGGCAATCCCCTTGTCCACCCGCTCCCCGATAGCCAACGGATGGCTGCGTCTGGTCTCCTTGTACCGTTTCACCAGGACACTGTCCTCCGCATCCAGGAAGAGGATCTCAAACTTGCTTCCGTGAGCCCGCAGGCGCTCCAGCACGTCCTGAAGCCCGTCTATGGCCTGACCGCTGCGGATATCGATGCCCACAGCTACCTTGGGAAGCTCCGCATGCTCCATCTCCGTCAGTTCCACAAATTTTTCGATCAGAGGGATCGGCAGATTGTCCACACAGAAATAGCCGATATCCTCCAGCATTTTCAGCGCTGTACTCTTTCCTGCACCGGACATGCCGGTTAAGATCACAAACCGCATAACGCGTCCTCCCTAGAATTCTCCGATCATCTTCACTTCCGGCTCCAGCCGGACACCAAACTTCTTCTGCACCGTATCCTGTACATCCGTGATCAACTGCAGGATATCCGCTGCAGTGGCCCCGCCCGCATTGATCACAAAGCCGCAATGCTTCTCGGATACCTGTGCCCCGCCAACCCGATATCCCGCAAGACCGGAATCCATGATCAGCTTTCCTGCAAAGTAGCCCTCCGGGCGCTTGAAGGTGCTTCCGGCACTGGGATATTCCAATGGCTGCTTCTGCACCCGTTGATTTCTAAGAAGCTCCATCTGGGCACGGATCAGCGTCTCATCCCCCGGCTTCAGCAGGAAAGCTGCGGACAGAACGATGCCGCCCATATCCGGCACAACGCTGTGACGGTAGGACAGTGCAAGCTCCTCCGTCTCCAGCCGATGTATCTCACCGTCTCTGTCAAGAATACGCGCCCACTTCACCACGTCCTTCATCTCTCCGCCGTACGCGCCTGCATTCATAACCACTGCACCGCCTACCGTACCGGGGATACCCGAAGCGAATTCCAGGCCGCTCAGAGAGGCGCGCGCCGCTTCCTGGGCCGCCCGTGCCAGGCTGACACCTGCCTGGGCATATACCATATCACCCTCCGCATATACCTGGGCGTTCTGGGAACCCACTTCCAGCACCGCGCCGCGGATTCCCTTATCTCCCACCAACAGGTTGCTGCCGTTTCCGATCACCGTGAGGGGAACCTGTTCTTCCCGGCACAGCCTGGTAACAGAGACGATCTGCTCCTCTCTGGGAATCAGGTAATAGTCAGCCGGGCCGCCCACCTGGAAGGTGGTGTGGCGGCTCATCGGCTCGTTTATAAGCACTTGCTCTTCTGTTAATATCTGCAATAGCTTTTCCTGAAATGTCACTTTTAAGTTCCTTTCTGCATTATACAGTGCCTTTGCAAATGGCGTGGTCTGAACTGTTACATGCTTGCGGTATCTCTACGCCTCTTTTAAGAAGGCGACATAGCCCCTCTTGGCTTCATATAGATCCACCTTGCTAATGATCTCCCAGGGCGCGTGCATGTTCAGCACTGCCACGCCGCTGTCGATGACCTGCATATGATAATTTGCCAGGATATAAGCTATGGTTCCGCCGCCGCCCTGATCTACCTTCCCCAGCTCCGCTGTCTGGAAGGCCACCTCATTGTCCTCCATGATCCGCCGAAGCTGTGCGATATATTCCGGGTTGGCATCGTTGGAGCCGCCCTTGCCGCGGGCGCCTGTAAACTTATTGAATACCAGTCCCTTACCAAAATATGCGGAATTCTTCTTCTCCATAACTCCGGGATAAAGCGGATCGAAGGCCGCACTGACATCCGAAGAAAGTACTCTGGAGTTCGTCATGGCACGGTTGAAGGCCACTCTGGAATACTGTCCCATAGCCTCCATCACCTCTACCACCATATATTCAAAGAATTTCGACTCCATTCCGGTAGCGCCGACGCTGCCGATTTCCTCCTTGTCCACCAGCAGGCAGACGCTGGTCTTCTCGCAGACCCCGGCCTCCAGGATCGCCGCAAAGGACGGATACGCGCATACACGGTCATCATGTCCATAGCCCATGATCATGCTGCGGTCAAAGCCGTAATCCCTGGCTTTTCCTGCCGGAACCACCTCGATCTCCGCAGAGAGGAAGTCATCCTCCTCCACCTGGTACTGCTCCTCCAGGAGCTTTAAGATATTGGCCTTCACCAGGTCCTTGGCCTTGGCCTTCTTCTCTTCCTTGCCTTCCTCATCCTCTTCCTCTTCCTCGGAAAAAAGAGGCATACTGCCCACCAGCACATCCAGACTCTCGCCCTCGATGACCTTGGCCGCCTTCTTATCAAGCTGCTCCGCTGACAGGTGGATCAGAAGATCGCTGACGCCGAATACCGGATCATCCTCCTTCTCACCTACATTGACATTTACCACGGTTCCGTCCTTCTTCACAATGACGCCGTGGAGCGCCAGTGGAAGGGTCACCCACTGATACTTCTTGACACCTCCGTAATAATGGGTGTCTAAAAGCGCCATCTCCGTATCCTCATACAGCGGATTCTGCTTGATATCAAGACGCGGGGAATCAATGTGAGCGCCCAGGATATTCATTCCCTTCTCTATGGGCTCCCTGCCGATGACGAACAGTGCCAGACCCTTACCCATATTGTCGGCATACAGCTTGTCACCGCACTGAATGATCCGCCCTGCTTCAACAACCTTATAGAGATTCTCAAAGCCTGCGGCCTCGGCCTGCTTCTTCAGCTCCGTCACACACTCCCGCTCCGTCTTACAGTCGGAGAGAAACCTCCGGTAGCTCTCTGCGAAATCAAATACTTCCTGTCTCTTCTCTCCCTGGTATTTCTCCCAGGCATTCTTTCTTTCCATGATGATCTTCTCCTAATCTTCTTCCTCATTTCTTCTCTGCAGGTTCTCCTGCACACGACGGTACAATTCCTTGGCCGCGTTATAACCCATCTTCTTCTGCCGATGATTGACGGCGGCTGTCTCACAGATCACCGCCAGGTTCCGACCCGGACGGATCGGCAGGGAGTGGCAGACTACCTTGTTTCCAAGGAATTCGGTATACTCCTCCTCCAGCCCCATTCGGTCATAATCATTGTCCTTGCGCCAATCCTCCAGCTTGATAACCAGATCGATGTTCTGCTTCTCCTTGACGCACTCCACACCGAACAGATTCTTCACATCTACAATTCCTATGCCCCTAAGCTCAATAAAATACCGGGTAATGTCCGGTGAGGTTCCCACCAGGGTATGATCGTTGATCTTGCGGATCTCCACCACATCGTCGGTCACCAGGCGGTGTCCTCTGCGGATCAGCTCCAACGCTGCCTCGCTCTTACCGATGCCGCTCTCACCCATGATCAGAAGTCCCTCGCCGTAGACATCCACCAGCACCCCGTGAATGGAGATGCAGGGAGCCAGTTCTTCATTGAGGGCGTAAATCATCTCCGCCATGAAATTCGAGGTGGCATCCTCCGTCCCCAGCACCGGGATTCCCCGCTTGGTGGCAAGCTCCAGGAAGATTTCTTCCGGCTGGAACTCCCGGCAGAATACCACTGCCGGGATGTCATAGGACAAGAACTGCTGATAGACCTCCAGCTTCTTCATCTCATCCATATGCTGCAGATACGTATATTCCACGGTTCCGATGATCTGTACCCGGTTCTTCTCAAAATGCTCAAAATAGCCGCATAGCTGAAGTGCCGGCCGGTTCACGTCCGACAAGGTGATGGTCTTCTTCTTCAGATCCACCTCCGGTGTGAATACGGATAACTTCATCCGCTCCACCATTTTCTGTACACTGACACCATTCATAATTCTTATCCTCCCTAAATCATATATTTTATTGATGAAAGAACTCGTACACACTGTCGGCGGCCTGCTCGTTCATGGCAGGGACCGCGAGAAGCTGTTCTACCGTAGCCTCCTTGATGGCTGCAAGGGATTGGAATGCCTTCATCAGCGCCTTCCGCCTGGCCGGCCCGATCCCCGGAATATCATCCAACACAGAATGCACCTGTTCCTTGCTTCGCAGGGAACGGTGATACTCGATTGCAAACCGATGGGCTTCATCCTGCACCCTGGTGATAAGCTTGAACCCTTCGCTGCTCTTCTCAATGGGAATCTCCACATTATTATAATATAGTCCCCTGGTTCGGTGGTTATCATCCTTCACCATGCCGCAAACCGGAATATTCAGCTTCAATTCCGCAAGCACCTTAAGCGCCACGTTCACCTGGCCCCTTCCACCATCCATCATGATAAGATCCGGGAATCTGGTAAAGCTGCCGAACTCCTCCGCCAGTTCCTTTTCCTTAAGCTCCTGACGCTCCTTGATTCCATGATCAAAACGCCTGGTAAGCACCTCATACATAGAACCGTAATCATCCGGTCCGGTCACGGTACGGAGCTTGAACTTCCGGTAATCGCTGCGCTTAGGCTTGCCCTTCTCATATACGATCATGGAGCCAACTGTCTCAAACCCATTGATGTTAGAGATATCGAAGGCCTCGACCCGTTCAAGCCGCGGCAGATCCAGCAGATCGGCGATCTCCTTAAGCGCACCTATCGTGCGACCTTCCTCCCGCTTGATCTTCTCCCTGTCCTGGCTTAAGACAAGCTGGGCGTTTCTGGCTGCCAGCTCCACCAGCTTCTCCTTGGTTCCCTTCCGGGGCACCCGCAGATACACCCGCTGCCCGCGTCTGGCAGACAGCCACCGGGTAAGCAGCTCCTCCTCCGGCAGTTCCTCCTGAAGCATGATCTCCTTGGGGATATAGGGCGTCCCTGCATAAAACTGGGTGAGGAACGCTGCCAGCACCTGGGCTCGCGTGTCGTCCTCCCCGATATTCACGTGGAAGTGGTCTCTTCCGATGAGCAGCCCGTCCCGGACGAAGAATACCTGTACTACCCCGTCCCGGTCATCCGCAGCCAGAGCAATGATATCCTTGTCCTCACCATCCGAATTGGTGATCTTCTGCTTCTGAGCCACCTGCTTTACGCTGGTTAAGAGCTCCCGGTACTCGATGGCCTTCTCGAACTCCATCTGCTCCGAGCATGCCTTCATCTTCTCCTCCAGCTCCTTCACCACCGATTCATGATTTCCATTTAAAAAAGAAATGACACCTTCCACCTGCTTCTGATATTCTTCCCTGCTGACATATCCCTGGCAAGGCCCAAGGCACTGATGTATATGATAATTCAGGCAGGGGCGTTCCTTGCCGATGTCCCTGGGAAGTACCCGGCTACAGGTTCGAAGCTTGTAGAGCTTCTGCAGCAGATCTATGGTGTCCTTCACGGCTCCGGCACTGGTATACGGCCCAAAATACCGGGATTTGTCTTTCTTCATTTTACGCGAAAAAAGGACTCTGGGGAATTCCTCCCCCAGCGTCACTTTAATGTATGGATATGTCTTGTCGTCCCGCAGCATGGTGTTGTACTTCGGTCGGTGCTCCTTAATCAGGTTGCACTCCAGGATCAATGCTTCCAGTTCGGAATCCGTAACGATATACTCGAATCGGACGATCCGTTTTACCATCTGATCCTTCTTGATGCCCTCGTTATGGCTGGGGCGGAAGTACTGCCGCACCCGGTTTCTCAGGCTGACGGCCTTCCCCACATAGATGATGGCATCCGTCTTATCGTGCATGATATACACACCGGGCTTCTGGGGAACCTTCTTTAATTCTTCCTGAATATCAAAGCTCATTACGACTCCTGTCCGGCTGCCTGCTCATCCTGAATCCGTCGGAAGATATCCATGAATTCCTTTCCGGTGATCGTCTCGTGTTCATACAGATACTCGGATATCTGATCCAGCGCACTGCGATGCCCCGCCAGCAGCTCCTTCGCCTTGTTGTAGCTGTTCTGGAGGATCTCCATCACTTCCTTGTCGATCTGGCTGGCGGTCTCATCGCCGCAGTTCAAGGCTGCACGCCCTTCCAGATACTGATCCTCGATGGTAACCAGTCCCATCAGGCCAAAGCGATCCGACATGCCGTACTGCGTAACCATGGCTCTGGCAAGCTTCGTCGCCTGTTCGATATCATTGGAGGCTCCCGTAGTCACGGAATCGAATGCGATCTCCTCCGCTGCACGGCCTCCCATGTAAGTAACCAGATGAGCCAGCAGCTCATTCTTGGTCATCAGATACTTCTCTTCCTCAGGCACCTGCATGGTGTAGCCCAGCGCTCCCATGGTTCGGGGAACGATGGTAATCTTCTGCACCGGCTCGGTATCCTTCTGCAAGGCCGTCACCAGGGCATGTCCCACCTCGTGGTAGGCCACCAGCTTCTTCTCCTTGGGTCCCATGATGCGATCCTTCTTTTCCTTTCCGGCGATAACCACTTCCACGGACTCAAACAGATCCGCCTGGTTCACATACTTCCGGCCATTCTTCACAGCGTTGATAGCAGCCTCGTTGATCATGTTCGCCAGATCGGAGCCGACAGCCCCGGAGGTAGCCAGTGCGATGGCTTCCAGATCCACGGAATCATCCATCAGCACATCCTTGGAATGAACCTTCAGTGTCTCGACACGGCCCTTCAGATCCGGCTTATCCACAATGATCCTCCGGTCAAAACGTCCCGGACGCAGCAGCGCCTTATCCAGCACCTCCGGCCGATTGGTGGCCGCCAGGATCAGAAGTCCCTTGGAGGTGTCAAAGCCGTCCATCTCAGCCAGCAACTGGTTCAGGGTCTGTTCCCGTTCATCGTTGCCGCCGTATCTGGAATCACGGCTCTTGCCGATGGCGTCAATCTCATCGATAAAAATAATACACGGTGCCTGCTTCTGGGCTTCCTTGAACAGATCCCGCACACGGGAAGCGCCCACACCTACAAACATCTCTACGAAGTCAGAACCCGCCAGTGAGAAGAACGGCACCTTGGCCTCTCCCGCTACAGCCTTGGCTAACAGGGTCTTTCCGGTTCCGGGCGGTCCCACCAGCAATGCGCCCTTGGGAAGCTTGGCTCCAATCTCCGTATATTTCTGCGGATTATGCAGGAAATCAACTACTTCCTGCAGGGATTCCTTGGCCTCGTCCTGTCCGGCCACATCCTTGAAGGTGACACCGGTGGACTTCTCCACATAGACCTTGGCCGTACTCTTGCCGACACCCATGACGCCGCCTCCGCCGCCCATCCGGCGCATAAGGAAGGCCAGCAGGATCCAGCAGAGCAGCACCGGAAGCACGAAGCTCAAGATACTGTAGAGAATGCTTCCGGTAGTATTCACATCCTCCTTCCGGACATCTACATTATGTTCCCGAAGCAGCGGCAAAAGATCCGGATCATTGATTCCCACCGTATAATACGTAATGAAGGAAGGTTTGTCGGATTCCTTCTTGGGCGTAATCTCAATATGGTTGGAATCGATAACCACACTCTCAACCTTGTCCTCCTCCACCATCTCCCAGAACTTGCTGTAGCTGATCTCCTGGTTCGTCATCTTATTGATCTGGCTGTTGACCATGCTGGCTATAAACAGCACCACAAGACCCGCCAGAATAAAGATCAGGATCGTCATTCCGTTTCTATTGTTATTTCTCTGGTTGTTGCCTTTATTGTTATTATTCTCCATTCTATCCTCCCGGAAGCGCTAAAACGCTCCGCATTTTTCCTCGTTAGATAAATTATATGTGTATTTCAGAGAAAAATCAACATTTTTTACGTGAACTTTTCTTGTCCTTTCTTAAGTTTTTCTAAAATTTTTTTCGAAAAGTTCTGGATTTCTTGTATGTGCAGTTGTATAATAAATGCATTATTTT
>CAKSAI010000009.1 GCA_934434905.1 uncultured Lachnospiraceae bacterium
CCTTGTAGTTCTCAACCTTAGCCTTAGATGCATTGTAAACAACGAAGTCCGGCTCAAAGTTCTTAAGCTCTTCCTCGGTAGGCTGAATGAACATATTCTTAATGAAGTGTGCCTGCCATGCCACTTCCACGATGAAACGGATTGCCATGCGCGTATCCTTATTGGCTCCGCAGAATGCATCCACCACGAAAAGCCGCTTATCGGAAAGCTCCTTTACAGCGATCTCCTTCAGTACCTTCCAAGCCTCCTGGGAAGCCGGATGGTTATCGTTCTTGTATTCATCGGATGTCCACCATACAGTGTCCTTAGAATTCTCATCCATAACGATGAACTTATCTTTCGGTGAACGTCCTGTATAGATACCGGTCATTACATTCACTGCACCCAGCTCTGTCTCCTGACCCTTCTCATAGCCGGTAAGCTCCGCCTTCGTCTCCTCCTCGAATAACATCTCATAAGAAGGATTGTGCACAATCTCTGTCGTTCCGACGATACCGTACTTTGTTAAATTAATCTCTGACATTTGCATTGACCTCTTTTCTCATAATGTGTGTTTGCTGAAAAACATTTTATGTACTCTAATAGCATATCTTCTTGTGATTTTTTTGTCAATCTTTTTTTGCGAGATTTTAGCAAAAATTTATAAACCCATATTTTCTCTTCCAAATGCTCCGGGCAGAAGCTCTCCCAGCCGCATTTCTTTATAATCTTCCTCGCTGTTGGCTAAGATCACCTTGAAGCTTTCCGGATCGCAGAACTCCGCCAGCACCTGACGGCAGACGCCGCAGGGCGTCAGGTAATCTCCGGCATCCCCGGTAACCACAATGGCTGTAAAGTCTCTGCAGCCTTCGGACACTGCCTTGGCTACCGCTGTGCGCTCCGCACATATGGTAGGGCTGTAGGCCGCATTCTCAATGTTGCATCCGGTAAATATCCTTCCATCCTTCGCAAGTAATGCCGCTCCCACCCGAAATCCCGAATATGGCACATACGCAAGCTCCTTCGCCTTTATGGCTGATCTGATCAGATTCGTATAATCCATCCTGCATATCCCCTTTTCTTAATACTATTATGAACTGCCATTTACTGGCCGCACAATCTACTCTTCTACTATATATGATTTCACATGAAAAATCCATCAGAAAATTTTTTTCAAAAAAACTCTTGCAATTTGTCACATCTTTTGCAATAATAGGAAAATCAAAAAACAGAATATCTAGAAGATCCTTGCAGGATGACTGCAAGGGGATAGAGCTTTGGAGAATCCCATTCAATTGGGTGCCGAAGGTGCAAGCATTATGCGAAACTCTCAGGCAAAAGGACAAAGAGGTATACTTTTTCATCTTTTGAATCATACAGATCGTTCGCTTTTGCGCATGGTCTGTTTTTTCTTGTAAAACAAGTTTCTATTTTACAGAAAAATTTTCAAAGGAGGAAATTATTTTGGAAGCATTTTTTGAGAAAGTAACAAAGATCAATGACGTTGTAAACTCCTGGATATGGACTGATTTCGGGCTGTATCTGCTGCTGATAGCCGGTGTGATCATGACTGCGGTAACCGGTGTTTTCCAGATCACCCACCTGCGCCACTGGTGGCAGAATACCATTGTTACGGTATTTAAGAAGGACAACACCTCCACCAAGAAGACAGACAAGAAATCCATCTCCCAGTTCCAGGCTCTCTGTACCGCTCTGGCCGCCACAGTAGGTACCGGCAATATCGCCGGAGTTGCCGCAGCCATCTGTATCGGAGGCCCAGGTGCCGTACTCTGGATGTGGATTGCTGCGTTTTTAGGTATGATGACAAACTATTCCGAAAATGTGCTTGGCATCTTCTTCCGCCGCAGGAACAAGGACGGCGAATGGTCCGGCGGAGCGATGTATTACTTAAAAGACGGCCTAGGCAGAATGAAAGGCATGAAGCGGCCTGCCGCTGCCCTTGCTGTCCTCTTTGCCATTTTCGCGATCCTGGCATCCTTTGGCATCGGCAACATGGGACAGGTCAATAAGATCACACTGAATATGGAATCCGCCTTCTTCTCCAATATGGAATGGAGCATCGGCAGATTTAACATGATCAATCTCATCATCGGTCTCGTACTGATGGTGATCGGAGCGCTCATCATTCTCGGCGGCCTGCAGCGGATCGCTTCTGTTGCGGAAAGAGTGGTTCCCTTTATGGCGATCGCTTATGTACTGTTTGGTCTGATCGCAGTAGGCATGAACTATAAGCTGATCCTTCCTGCTATAGAATCGATTTTCACACATGCTTTCGGCATAAAGGCTTTGGCAGGCGGTGCTGCCGGGGCGGCGCTTAAGCTCACCATTGTACAGGGCTGTAAACGCGGCGTATTTTCAAACGAAGCCGGCCTTGGCTCTTCTGTTATGGTTCATTCTTCTTCGAATGTAAAGGAACCGGTGAAGCAGGGAATGTGGGGCATCTTCGAAGTATTCTTTGACACCATGATCGTCTGTACCATGACCGCTTTGATCGCACTGACCTCCGGTATGATCGACCTTAAGACTGGAATTATAGACGCAGGTGTCAGCGATGCCACACTGATCAGTGATGCTTTCGGCAATGTCTACGGTCAGCCCGGAAAATGGTTTGTCGCTATCGCCATGCTGCTCTTCGCATTTACGACAGTGCTGGGCTGGTCTCAATACGGCTCCAAGGCAGTGGAATACCTCTTTGGTACAAAAGGCGTAAAAGTCTACAAGATCATTTTCGTCCTGATGATCGTCTCCGGCGCAGTCATTACCTCTTCGCTCGCCTGGGATATCTCAGATACCTTCAACGGGCTGATGATGATCCCCAACCTGATCGCAGTCGTTCTGCTGTGTCCGCTGGTACATAAGATTACGCGCAATTACACGGACCGCAAGTTCAATGGCAAGGACATAAAGCCCATGTATTCCTTTGATCCCGAGATCCAGGCGGCTGCGGAAGCCAGTAAAAGTGATGATATAATTGTGTAGTTGAAGTATAGGCTTTTAAATTAAAGAGGACGCCGATAAAAAAAGGAGATATCCCACGTAAAACGAACGACGTTTTACTTAGGGAAACCTCCTTTTTTATCGGCGTCCCTTTTTTAGCTATTTTCTCCGCAGTCTCTTATATCCTACGGCATATAGACATAATTGCACCTCAGCACATCACTTACCATCCCATACTCATCCACCTGGATCACGGAAAGAATATTATTTCCTTCCGGCACCGTAATCGGTTCTGTATACTCCGGAGATTCCGTGGTCGGATCGGTTCCGTCCCAGGTGTAATAGATCCGGCAATTCTGACTTCCTGTTAGCATAATGGTGGTCTCTGCATAGAAGGTTCCGCTGTCGGGAATGGCACGCACCGTCTTGGGCTTCTGTAACTCCACAATGTATGTCCCGCCGACCACTTCACTGTAAATGCCATATTCATTGCAGCAAACTGCCTTAAGCTCCAGCGTTCCCTGCTCCTCCATGGTTATGGGATCATCGTCATCGTACAGATCCCCCTTCGTGGTCGGATCGGAGCCGTCCAGCGTATAATAGATCCGGTTTCCTGATTCGGCAGAAAGCTCGATGGTAATGTATTTCGCGTAGGTTCCCGGCTTAATGCTCAGCTTCGGTGCAACCACGCCGTACTCGTCAAACAGCTCCAGCAGCTTCTTATCCGTCACCGTATCCTTCAGCTTCAGAATGGATTCGTAGTCATTCTTCTTCGCATATCCCTCGATCAGCAGTTGATAAGCAGCGGCATTCTTTTCATCCAGGCTGATGATCTCCTTCAGCATATTGACAGCCGATATCTCATCCTCCATAAGACGGTAAAGCTTCGCCATCTCTATTCTGGAATCTATATCATCCTGCTTCAAATCAATGGCCTTCTTATAATAACTTAAAGCTTTCACATAATTCTTTTCCGCCGTGTAGGCTTCCGCCTTCTGAACCTGATACTCATAGGAACCACGGTGCTGATTGTTACGGACCACAACCAGGGTTATCGTCGCCAGAAGCAGCACACCCAGAAGAGACAGGGTGACGATCAGCGGGGTGTAATTCTTCTTTTTGTTCTTTGGGCTCTTCTTAGAAGTATTCCTCTTCTCCTCCGGCATATCCGTTTTCTTCGGAATATCCTTCTTCTCCGGCATATCCTCGCTCTGCAGAAGCTGCCGCAACAGTTCATCCTCCAGCAAACCGGAATCAGATACCACCTGCGCCTCATGTCCGCAGACAGAACAATACAGACAGCCAACCTTTATCTCCGCTCCGCAATATGCACACTTCATACGAATTCCTCCATTTCAGCAATAGAGCGGTCTCGGAAACTCTTAAAGCCCGAGTTTTCGCTCTTTTTCGGTTTCTTCTTTTTTCTCTTCCTCCATATCTCAGAGAAAAATTTTTAAATTTTCAAAAAAACTATTGACATATATGTCAAGATGTGCGGGCGCGTTTGGTGACCTTATACGACAGTCACCAAACGCGCCCCTTGTAGTTAAGAAGTATCTGTGCCCCAGCACAGTACAAAACTACAAGGAGGTGCACTCTATGATCAAGCACTGGCAGTCCACACAAGATTACAAGTACTTTCTCACCGAATCCAAAGTTCATTTCGATTCCTCTGAAAGGAATCGGCTCCATACGGAGCTTTTGAAACCCTGGCAGAAACTCCGGCTTTTTGATACCGATAAGGCTATGGAGTTCCTTCTGCCCTTTTACTCTTCCACTGGCAGACCTGCTAAAAACCAGCCGCAAATCTTAAGGTCTTTTATTCTTTTCTTTCTTCTATATTCAGAAGGGCTGACCAAGCCATCCCTTTCCCTTTGGGTGGACAGGCTCAGGAACGACCGCCTCCTTGCCACACTCATAGGCTGTATGCCGGATGCCCTCCCGCCGCTTGGTTCTTATTTTGACTTCATGGACAGACTCTGGGCTGCTCCGGCAACGGACTTATACGACCGGGATAAACTCCTTTCCGCTTCCTGGAACACCAAAAAACCAGATAAGCCAAAAGGAAAAAATCAGAAAGCGCAGGAGGCAAAGCCCAAAATCACCGAATCTATTGAAAAACGACTCATGTGCGGGAAGGATATCCCTTTTAACTTTGAAGCTCGCCTGCAGCAGTTCTTCTATCATGTAGCCGTCATGCCTTCCATGGAATGCAGCCTCATACCGAAGGAACCCCTTACCGTTTCCGGCGATGGCACCGCCGTACATACCCATGCCTCTCCGTATGGACATCGCAGAGATGGTGCGGCGGATAACCTGCGGCATTTCACCGACCCTGATGCCTCCCAAGGCTGGGACAGCGATCTTGAAAAATACTACTTCGGCTACACTTTGTTCCAGCTATCCTGCTACAACAGTGACCTCAGGACAGACCTTCCTCTGCTCCTGCGTTTTACCAGTGCAAAGCGGCATGATTCTGTCTGTTTCCTTGTCGCTTTCCATGAACTGGAAAAACATATGCCGGCAGTTTCCGCCCGGAACATGTGCCTAGACTCCGCAATGGACAATTATTCCACTTACCGTATTCTTAAGAATCATGGAATACGAGCCTTTATCGACTTGAACGGCAAATGCGGTCGGCCTAAAACAATTCCTGATACCATCACCATTGACAAAGATGGTACCCCTTTGTGTCAGGAAATGTTGCGTATGAAACCCAATGGCTATGACAATTCCAGCGGTTACCTCATGTGGCGTTGCCCCTATGGAAAGGAACACTGTTCCAAATGTAAATGCAGCTGCACAGATTCTAAATATGGAAGAGTAATCAAGACGCGACCCGAATGGGATATCCGGCTTTACACCGATATCCCGCGTGGAACAGATGCTTATAAAAAAATCTATAAACAACGCACCGCCACGGAACGTATCAACAACCGCATCCTCAATGATTACGGTCTGCACCGCATGTTCATACATACAAAGAAGCATTATTCTTTCCTGACAACCATGATTGGCATCTGCATCCATCTGGATGCCCGTTATAAACAGCAGTTGCAACCAGCGGCATAAACGATGTCTTCGACTTCCGAATTCTTTCAGGCCTGTTTCCCGACAGGCTTAAAAGCCATGCTTATTTTTATCCTTTATGCTTGCTGAATTGCCCGGAATCCACAATCATCCATCTCTTATCCCTTTCACGTCTGAAACCAACCCTTTCCTATCTATTCGTTATTGAGTTTCCGAGACCTCTCCAATACTATCCACACAATTATGCATCAGCATGGCAATTGTCATAGGACCAACGCCTCCCGGCACCGGTGTGATCGCAGAGGCGATGGGTTCCACCTCGTCGAACTTCACATCTCCGCAAAGCTTATTATCCGCATTCCTATGGATACCCACATCTATGACAACAGCTCCCTCTTTCACATAATCCGCTGTGATAAACTGTGGCTTGCCAATCGCTACAATGAGAATATCCGCCGTCCGGCATAATTCCTTCAGATCACGGGTTCTGGAATGAGCGATGGTGACAGTCGCATTCTTACGCAGCATCAGAAGCGCCATGGGCTTGCCAACGATATTGCTCCGTCCGACGACCACGCAGTGCTTTCCTTCTATCTCAATCCCGGATCGCACAAGCAGTTCAATGATCCCCGCGGGAGTACAGGACACAAATCCCTTCTGTCCAATGGTAAGTGCTCCTACATTCTGCGGATGAAAGCCGTCCACATCCTTCGTCGGTGCAATGGCGCGGATCACAGCGGATTCATCAATGTGTGCCGGAAGCGGGAGCTGAACCAGGATTCCACGCACATGCGCCTCGCGGTTCAACTGCTCGATCCTGTCAAGTAACTCCTCCTGTGTGATGGATTCCGGATACTCATAGGACACCGAATCGATCCCGATATACGCACAGGCTTTTTTCTTATTGTTCACATAGACACTGGAGGCCGGATCGTTTCCAACCTGGATCACAGCCAGTGCTCCTGTCCTGCCCTGTTCCTTCAGCGCAGCGACCTTTTCCTTCAATTCATCCTTAATTTCCTGCGAAATTCTCTTTCCATCTATACGATATGCCATATCTGCCTCCTAAAATAAGCCTGTGATCGTTCCGTTCTCATCCACATCAATGCTGTTGGCCGCCGGAACCTTCGGAAGTCCCGGCATCGTCATGATCGCACCGGTGACAACCACCACAAAGCCCGCTCCTGCGGATACGTAAACCTCACGGACATTGACCTTAAAGCCGTTTGGCCGACCAAGCTTCGTCTGATCATCCGACAGTGAATACTGGGTTTTTGCCATACAGACAGGAAAATCCTTCATGCCGAGATTCTCGATGCGTGCAAGCTCCTTTGTGGCAGCCGGAGAATACGTAACGCCGTCCGCTCCGTAGATTTCCTTCGCCACCGTCTCGATCTTCTCCTTCAGACTTAAGCTGTCCGCATAGAGCGGCGCAAAGTGACTTTCCTTCTCTTCCAGAGTGGCAAGTACCTTCCCGGCAAGAGCGATTCCGCCCTCACCGCCCTTCGCCCACACCTCGGACAAGGCGAATTCACATCCACGCGCACGACAGAACTCCTCGATATAATCGGTCTCCGTCTTGGTGTCGGTCAGGAAAGAATTCAGGGTTACTACCACAGGCACGCCATATTTCTGGAGGTTTTCAATATGCTTCTCCAGATTAACGATTCCCTTCTTCAGCGCCTCCAGGTTCTCCGCTCCAAGCTCTGCCTTGGGTACGCCACCGTTATACTTAAGCGCACGCACAGTAGCAACCAGTACTACCGCGTCCGGCTTTAGGCCTGCCATCCGGCACTTGATGTCGAAGAATTTCTCCGCTCCGAGATCCGCACCGAAGCCCGCCTCCGTGATTACGTAATCAGCCAGCTTCAAGGCTGTCCTTGTGGCACGGACACTGTTGCAGCCATGTGCGATGTTGGCAAAGGGGCCGCCGTGAACGATGGCGGGTGTATGCTCCAGTGTCTGGATCAGGTTCGGCTTTAGCGCATCCTTAAGGAGCGCCGCCATGGCTCCTGTGGCATGAAGATCTTCCGCTGTTACCGGCTTCCCGTCAAAATCATAGGCGACAATCATGCGTCCAAGACGCTTTTTTAAGTCTGCCATATCATCCGCAAGGCACAACACCGCCATGATCTCAGAAGCAACGGTGATAACAAAATGATCCTCCCGCACCATGCCGTCCATCTTATCGCCAAGCCCCACAACAACATTCCGAAGGACACGATCATTCATATCAAGGCAACGCTTCCAGACCACCTGCCGCGGATCGATGCGAAGCTGATTTCCCTGCTGGATGTGATTGTCCAGAAGCGCTGCCAGCAGGTTGTTGGCAGAGGTGATTGCATGAAAATCCCCGGTAAAATGCAGATTCAGATCCTCCATGGGAACTACCTGGGCATATCCGCCCCCGGCAGCTCCGCCCTTGATGCCGAAGCAGGGACCAAGAGACGGTTCCCGCAGCGCAAGCACTGCCTTCTTCCCTAATCTGCCAAAGGCTTCTCCCAGGCCAACACTGGTGGTCGTCTTACCCTCTCCGGCCGGGGTCGGGTTGATGGCAGTCACCAGGATCAGCTTGCCATCCCGGTTATCCTTCACTCGCTCCCATAGTTCATCCGATAATTTTGCCTTGTACTTTCCATACAGCTCCAGCTCATCCTCAGAGATATCAAGCTGTGCCGCCACATCCCGGATGTGGCGCATTTCTGCCTCCTGCGCAATCTGAATGTCAGTCTTCAAGTTTCTGTTCCTCCTTAAACATATTCCTCTATATAGGCTTCAAATTCCTCCATAGACATAAGGATCTGCCGTGGCTTTGTGCCCTCTTCCGGACCTACAACCCCGGCCTCCTCCAACTGATCCATGATCCGGGCTGCCCGATTGAAGCCGATCTTAAACCACCGCTGCAACATGCCGATGGAGCCCTTTTCCTTGTCTATCAGGAGCTTTCCGGCATCCACAAAGTAGGGATCTCGCTCACTGTCGCCTCCGGCTGCACCTCCTGCCGATTGACCAGAGACTGCATTCAACTTCTCCTCGATCTCCGGATTATAAATCACCGTACTTTGCTTCTTTAAGAAATCTACAACAGCCTCTACCTCCGTATCGGAAACAAAGGGTCCCTGTACCCGCAGCGGCTTCTGATAGCCCTGGGGATAGAACAGCATATCGCCGTTTCCAAGAAGCTTCTCGGCACCATTCATATCCAATATGGTCCTGGAATCCACACCGGAGGAAACAGAAAATGCGATCCGGGATGGCATATTTGCTTTGATAAGTCCGGTGATAACGTCCACGGAAGGCCGCTGGGTGGCGATGATCAGATGGATTCCGCAGGCTCTGGCCAGCTGTGCCAGACGGCAGATCGCATCCTCCACATCACCCGGAGCCACCATCATCAGATCTGCCAGCTCGTCCACGACAATGACGATCTGAGGCAGCTTCTTCGGCTTGGTCTCATCTTCGATATCCTCAATGGCCTCCACCTTCTGATTATAACCCTTCAGATCCCGCACCTGGTATTCTGCGAACTTCTGATAGCGCTCTGTCATCTCTGAGACAGCCCAATGCAATGCCCCCGCCGCCTTCTTCGGATCTGTTACCACGGGGATAAACAGATGGGGAATGCCGTTATATACGCTCAACTCCACCACCTTGGGGTCGATGAGGATCAGCTTCACATCCTCCGGGTTCGCCTTATATAAGATACTCATGATGATGGTATTGATACACACGGATTTACCGGAACCGGTTGCTCCGGCGATAAGCAGATGGGGCATCTTGGCGATATCCGCCACGATCACCTGTCCGCCGATATCCTTTCCTGCCGTAAAGCAGATATTGGACTTATGATTCTGGAATTCCGGCGATTCCACCATATCACGAAACCGCACCATGACATTTTCCTTGTTGGGAACCTCAATACCCACAGCTGCCTTGCCGGGGATCGGCGCTTCAATACGGATATCCGGCGCAGCAAGATTCAGCTTGATATCGTCCGACAGGTTCACGATCCGGCTGACCTTCACGCCCTGCTCCGGCTGAAGCTCATAGCGGGTCACCGAGGGTCCGCAGCTAACATCCGTTATCGTCACGTTGACACCGAAGTTCTTCAGCGTCTGCTGAAGCTTCATGGCTGTTTCCTGCAGATGGCGCTGGCTGTCCCCCTTTGCATTGGTGCCTCTCTTCAACAGCGACGCAGGCGGAAATACATATTTCTTGGCAGGAACCTCCTGACAGCTATGTATCTCGTTCTCAATGCTGCTTACATCCTGGGCGATCTGCGTCTCCGACTGCCTTGGCTTCTTCTTCACACGCTCCACAACAACCGGCTCCGGCTGAAGCTCAGGCTCCGGCTCCGGTTCCGGCTGCTGTCGTTCGGGATCTGTCTGCTCCTGTGGTGTAAACAGCTTCTCCATGGCTTTTCCTGTAAACCGGGGCGTCTCCTTCACTGGCTTTAATTCGCTGAGATTGTCGGAAGCTTCCACAGAAGGCGGCACCAGCTTCGTATCGATGGCAACGCCCTCCACCTTCTTCTCCACACGCAGCTTGGCGCGCTCTTCTTTCTTCTGCTCCGCATGCTCCCGATAGCGGGCCGCATCCTCCCTGGCTGTCTCATACACCTTCTTGCTGCCCTTCTTCACCCCACCTAAAAAGGAGCGCTCCGTAATCAGGACAAGCGAGATGATGAGTACGATGATGTCTATGACATAAGCGCCCACCAGGCCGAAGGCTTTGCACAGAAAGCCAGCCAGAATACCGCCGATCAGACCGCCGCCATTCTTGTTGGAAGCGCCGTATCGGTAAGCATCCATAACCTTCGTCTCTGTCTTTCCCACAACCACAAGCTCAATAAACAGGCAGAGGAAAAACACGAACAAAATGAATGCTGCCAGCTTCACAGCCGCAACACGATTCTCTTTATTGGAAATGTAAAATGCAGCTCCAACGAAAATAATGATCGGAACTATGTATGCCATAAGTCCGAATATGCCGAAAAGAAATCTGCTGACGCCCGCTCCTACCACGCCTCCGATACCGAAGCAACTGATAAAAAGCAGGATGCATACGGCCAGGATGACCAGCAGTGCCACCTCGCTTGCAAAGGAAGCCTCCGGCGCCGACTTCTTACGGCTGTTATTGCCGCCCCGACTTTCGCTCCTTGCCCTGTTTCCTGAATTACGTTTCTGTTGTCTGGCTGCCATACTGCCAACCTCCTAAACTAGCACAAAATATCCGACAATGGACAATATCCCCATCGCCAGACAATAAATTGCAAAATATGTAAACTTCTTTTTCCGCACGATCACCAGCAATGTCTTGATGCAGATGTATCCCACGATGGCTGCGACAAGCATGCCGACGATATAGCTGGCCACCTCCGGGGCTGTCACCTTAACGGATCCGATGTCCTTAAGCTCCAGCACTGCCGCTCCTAAGATAGCCGGAATGGACATGATAAAGGAATACTTCACGGCAAAGCTGCGGTCAAAGCCGCTGGCAACACAGGCCGTGATGGTGGTTCCTGACCGGGACAGACCGGGCAGCGTGGCAATCCCCTGACAGATTCCTATGCCGAAAGCATTGGTGTAGGTCACGTTCTTCGGTGTCTTCTTTCCCTCCGGCAGACGATCCGAGATCACCAGGAGAACCGCCGTCACGATCAGGCAGATCCCCGGTATCAGCAGGATCTCGGAAGCAGCCTCCACAAGATCCTTCGCCACAAATCCGATGATTCCCGTTGGAATGGTGGATACGATCACCAGCATATCAAACTTCCGGTACGCATTCTTGATGACTTTGCGGTACGCAAGATTCTTCTTTCCGAATTTGTTCTGAAAGAAAATCCCCACATTGCGACAGGCATCTCCCAGAAGGCCGAACCCTTCCAGGATCATCCTCCCGATGTCCTTGCGATATACGATAAATACCGCCGCCAGTGTACCGACATGCAGCAGCACGTCAAACAGGATCCCCGTGTCTGTTTTTATATGAAACAGATTCTTAAAGATTGCCAAGTGTCCAGAACTGCTCACAGGGAGAAATTCTGTCAATCCTTGTAAGATTCCCATAAAAATGGCTTGTAATAATGACATAGTACCCTCCTTGAAGGTTATCTTTTGCTATGGCCTGCGATTGAGCCTTTTTTCATTTCACCATATCCACTAGTCTCGACAATACCTCGTCAAGTGGCTAGGTATTAGTTCTGCTAGGCTCGATAACACCTCGCCAAGCAGAAGCTATTATACCACATTTTTTCCCATATGTCATTATCGCATTTCATTTTTCTCATCGATCATCTGATGCAGCTTCGTCATAGCCTCTGCGATCCCGCCGACTTCGTTGATGATCCCTTCTGTTACCGCCTGGCTGCCCACAAGGATGGTTCCGAGATCCTTGGTGAGCATCCCGGTGTTCAGCATCATTTCCTCCAGACGTTCCTTCTTTGCAAAGCAATGACTGCTGATGAAGCCCACGATGCGATCCTGCATCTGCTGGAAGTAATCGTAGGTCTGGGGCGCCCCGATCACAAGTCCGGTCAGCCGTACCGGATGGATCACCATGGTTCCGGTGGAAACGATATAGGAATAACCCGTGGAAACCGCCAGCGGAACGCCGATCGAATGGCTGCCGCCAAGAACCAGTGAAACCGTCGGCTTGCTTAAGGAGGCGATCATCTCGGCAATGGCAAGCCCGGATTCCACGTCACCGCCCACCGTATTGATCAGCACAAGCACTCCGTCCACCTGCCCGTCATCCTCGATGGCAGCCAGCTTCGGCAGGATATGCTCGTACTTGGTGGATTTCACATTGTTTGCCAGACATTCATGGCCCTCGATCTCCCCGATCACGGACAACAGATGGATCCTGTGATGCTGTCTGCTGTGATCCAGGGTCAACTGACCCATCTCGCGGATCTCCTCGCTGTCCTTCTGCTGTACCTGCTTCTTGTCAAGCTCCTGATTCTCATTCATTCTCATTTTCTCCCGCATTCTCATGATTTTTACAGCAAAAAGGCTATGACCTCTCTTGTGTCATAGCCTATATCCTTCTTAGTATGCAGAAAAATAATGATTTTATTCTATCAATTAAGCAGCTGTGCGGATCAGATTCTGCTTAACCAGAATGCTTCGCACCGGACAGCAGGCCGCCACCGCGATCACGATCTTGATGAGATCAAACGGAATGAATGGGATCACTCCGGCCCAGAGGGCTTCCATCGGTCCCATCTTCATCTGTACTGCAAGCCAGACCGTACCAAACGCATAGCAGACAGCAGTTCCCAGCACTGCTCCCAGAAAACACATGTACCATTTTCCGGCAAATCTCTCCACAAAGAATCCGGTGATCCACGCCAGGAAAAGATAGCCCCAGATATATCCGCCTGTGGGACCTGCGATCTTCTGAACGCCTCCGATATAACCGGAAAATACTGGAAGTCCCACAGCGCCCAGTAAAATATAGATCATAACACAGATCGTGCCTTTGGTCTTTCCTAAGATAATACCTGCCATCACGATGGTAAAAAGTCCCAGCGTAATGGGAATGATCGTGAAGGGAACACTGAAGGAAACCGGTGCCAGGATGCAGAGGATCGCTGCAACCAGGGCAATCGTAACTAAGTCAACAGTTTTAAAATTTCGCATACGTATTTCAAGCCTCCTGTAATAAATATCGGTACACCGCCTCATACTTTCCGGTGGACACGTGCCAGGAATAATCATTCGCCATTCCGCGCTCCACGATCTGATTCCAGTTGCGCTTCTTCTCAAAGTAGATCTTCTTGGAATAATTGATCACATCCAGCATCTCATGTGCATTATAGTTGGCAAAGGAAAATCCATCGCCGGTATTCTCATACTGGTTGTAGGGATGCACGGTATCCTTAAGACCTCCGGTCTCCCGGACAATAGGTACCGTACCGTAGCGGAAGGAGATCATCTGGGTCAGGCCGCAGGGTTCAAACCGGGATGGCATCAGGAAAGCATCCGCCGCCGCATAGAGCTTGTGCGCCAGTTCCTCTGAATAGCAGATATTCGCCGACACGCGTCCCGGATACTTCCAGGCATAGTGGCGGAACATGTTCTCATATCTGCTCTCTCCGGTGCCGATCACCACAAACTGGGTGAATTCATCCAGCATTTGTTCCATAACACACTCGATCAGATCAAGCCCCTTCTGGTCGGTAAGACGCGAGATCAGACCGATCATATACTTCTTCTTGTCAACCTCAAGCCCCTGCTCCTGCTGCAGCGCCAGCTTGTTCTTCCACTTCTTATTGCGGAAGGTGGCGGCATCGTAGGTTGTATAGATTCTCGGATCGCTGGCCGGATCATATTCTGTGTAGTCAATACCGTTGACAATTCCCTGCATATCCAGACGTCTGGCGTACATGAGGCCGTTCAAGCCCTCACCGTAGTAATCCGACTGGATCTCGTTGGCATAAGTATTGCTGACCGTGGTAATATAATCGGCATAGACCAGTCCACCCTTCAGCAGATTGCCGCCCTTCTGGAATTCCAGCTTATCCGGCGTAAACAGGTCAAAGGGCAGGCCGCTTAGGCCCTGGATGGTATCAATATCCCAGACGCCCTGAAACTTCAGATTGTGGATGGTCATAACAGACTTGATTCCACGGAAGAACTCAGAGCCTGCAAACTCCGTCTTTAAATACACCGGAATCAGCCCTGTCTGCCAGTCATGGCAATGGATCAGATCCGGCCGGAAACCGATCAGGGGCAGCATGGAGAGCACAGCCTTATCAAAGAAAATGAATTTCTCAATGTCCTCTCGCGTACTGCTGTACGGATAAGACACATTAAAATAGTCGTGGTTATCGATAAAATAATAGGTGATTCCCTGATATCGATACTGAAGCACACCCACATACTTTTCTGGGATATACGGCCCAGCTCCCATATAGAAATGGGTCATATACTCAAACTGGCTTTGCCATTTTTCCGGGATGCAGGTGTAATTGGGAATCACAACGCGAACGTCCCAATTCTCCTTGTCGAATTCCTTCGGCAGCGCGCCGCAGACATCCGCCAGACCTCCGGTCTTGATAAAAGGTACGCATTCTGATGCTACAAACAAAACATTTTTCATAAGCCATTCCTTTTTCGTTTTAATCGTTCAGCCCACGCCCTTTCCTCGGTCTGGTTGAACTGTTTTACTTTACTTGCTCAAGCGCCTGCTTCAGATCCTCAATGATATCCTCCACATTTTCAATGCCTACCGACAGACGGATCAGATCCGGCTGCACACCGGCTTCCCGAAGCTGCTCATCATTCATCTGCCGATGTGTATGGCTGGCAGGATGCAGGACACAGGTTCTGGCATCCGCCACATGGGTCACGATGGCGATCATCTGTAATTTATCCATAAATCCAACCGAGACATCTCTCCCGCCCTTCAAGCCGAAGGAGATCACGCCGCAGGTTCCGTTTGGCATATACTTCTGTGCCAACGCATGGTATTTGTTGTCCGGAAGTCCTGAATAATTGACCCAGGCCACCTTCTCATGCTGGTTCAGATATTCGGCCACCTTAAGCGCATTCTCGCAGTGCCGCGGCATACGCAGATGCAGCGTCTCCAGTCCGACATTCAGAAGAAACGCATTCTGTGGTGACTGGATGGAACCAAGATCCCGCATTACCTGAGCGGTTGCCTTGGTAATGTAGGCTTTCTTTCCAAACTTCTTCGTATAGACGATTCCATGATAGGATTCATCCGGGCTGGTAAGTCCCGGGAAACGTTCCGGGTATTTATCCCAATCAAAATTCCCGCTGTCCACGATACAGCCGCCCACGCACATGGCATGACCGTCCATATATTTTGTGGTGGAATGGGTCACAATATCCGCGCCCCATTCAAAAGGACGACAATTGATGGGTGTGGGGAATGTATTGTCCACGATGAGCGGTACTCCGTGGGCATGAGCGATACGGGCAAACTTCTCCAGATCCGCTACAACCAGCGACGGATTGGAAATGCTTTCCGTGAAAAATGCCTTTGTATTCGGCAAAAATGCCGCGTTAATCTCTTCCTCCGAAGCATCGGGATCCACGAAGGTACAGTCGATCCCCATTTTCTTCATGGTAACAGCAAACAGATTAAAGGTTCCGCCGTACAGTGCTGAGGTAGCCACGAAATGGTCGCCCGCCTCGCAGATATTGAAAACAGCGTAATAATTGGCTGCCTGTCCGGACGAGGTAAGCATTCCGGCCACGCCGCCCTCCAGTGCTGTGATCTTCGCCGCCACCGCATCGTTGGTGGGGTTCTGGAGACGGGTATAGAAGTATCCCTCTTCCTCAAGGTCAAAAAGCCGCCCCATCTGATCGCTGGAGTCGTACTTAAAGGTTGTACTCTGATAAATAGGGAGAACCCGCGGTTCTCCGTTCGTCGGATGCCACCCGGCCTGTATGCAGATAGTCTCCGGTCTCATTTCATGATTCATGATCGCATTCCTCCCGGATAAAATTACTCGTCCCAGTTATGGTACACTGCCTGCACGTCGTCATCCTCATCCAGCATATCCAGTGTCCTCTGAAGATTCTTCACCGCTTCCTCATCGGTAAGCTCCACCCAGTTCTGGGGGATCATCGTAACCTCGGCAGAAGCCATGGAAATGCCCTCCTCTTCCAGCTTCTGGCGCACATCGCTGAAGGAATCCGGGTCGGTGATGATCTCAAAGCTGTCCTCCTCATCGGAGAAATCCTCTGCCCCGGCGTCCAGCGCCAGCATCATCAGATTGTCAGGGTCCATATCGCATTCTTCCTTGTCAATAACGATCTGTCCCTTCTTGTCAAACATGTAAGACACACACCCCGGCGTACCTACATTGCCCTTGCCCTTGGTGAAAGCGCTCCGCACGTTGGCGGCGGTACGGTTCTTATTGTCCGTCAGCGTATCCACAATGATGGCAATGCCGCTGGGACCGTAGCCTTCGTAGGTAATAAACTCATAATTCACGGAGTTCGCATCTCCGGCTGCCTTCTTGATACCACGGTCAATGGTATCGTTTGGCATATTGTTTGCCTTGGCCTTGGCAATAACATCACGAAGCTTGCTGTTGTTGGCCGGATCCGGTCCGCCCTCCTTAACCGCTACCGCAAGCTCCCTGCCGATGATCGTAAATATTTTTCCTTTTGCCGCATCGTTGCGCTCCTTCTTGTGCTTGATGTTGGCAAATTTAGAATGTCCTGACATACTTTTTCCTCTTTTCTTTCGATATTGATAACTTGTAACAGTTCAGTCCGCTAAACTTGTGCAAGCACAGTTTATCGTCCTTCTTCGGTCTGGCTGAACTGTTATATTATACTACTGTTTTTTACTCCTGACAAGCCGTCTCGTCTTCCGGCGCAGCGTCCCCTTCTTCCGGCGTTTCCTCCGCAAGGGGTGTGACGCGCACGTTCTGGATCATCTTATTCTCCACAGACAGCACCTCAAACAGCCAGCCCCGGTCCTTGATCTTAAACTGCTCGTGATCCTCTGGAATCTTATCGATCAGTGAGATCAGATATCCGTTTAAGGTGTCGTAATCGGCAAGCTCCTCATCGGAGAGATCAAGTGCCTCACAGACATCCGCAAGAGGTGCCATGCCCTTCATCAGGAAGCTGCCATCCGCCTGCTTCACGATCATGTTGTCCTCCACATCGTACTCGTCCAGAATGTTGCCGACGATCTCTTCCAGAATATCTTCCATGGCCACCAGGCCCGCCGTCTGGCCATACTCGTCCACCACGATCACCATATGGTTCTTCTGGGACTGCATAGACCGGAACAGGCTGTTGATATTCCGGGTCTCCGGTATGAACTTGGCCTCCCGCACCAATCCAGGTATCTGGGAAATGGGAACCTTCTGCAAGGCTTCCTCCCGGCTTCTCAGCATGGCGTCCCTAATATGTATGATACCAATGATATTATCGATATCCTCCCGGTAGACCGGAAATCTGGAATTGCTCTTCTCCAGCATAAAGTCAAGGGCCTCCGCCAGCGTCATATCGCCGTCCACCGCCACCACATGCTTCCGGTGGGTCATGATATCCCTGGCTTCCTTGTCGTCAAACTCAAAGATATTATGAATCATCTCCGCCTCACTGGCTTCCAGAACACCCTGCTCATGGCCTTCATTTACCATGGAGATGATCTCCTCCTCAGTGACATCGTCCACATTCTCATTGGGATCCATCCCGAAGATCCGCACCACCAGATTGGAAAGCTTCTCTGCAAGAAAACCGAACGGTGTAAATATAACCACCAGTACATGCACCAGCCCCGACAGTCCAAACGCCCACTTCTCCGCCTTGCGGATGGCAAGCTTCTGCGGTGCGATGATCCCTAAGGACACCAGAAGAAATACACTTACCACAACAGCCAGCACATAACAGAGAAATGTCAGTACAGCCGGGTGATCCGGGCCAAGAAGATTCTCAACCAGCATTCTTCCGAACACTCTTCCCTGGTACACGCCCATGATCAGACTCACAAAGGTCATCAGGATCTGCAGGATATGATGTACCGGAAACGGATCATCCATGATCCGCTGCAGCCATACCGCCTTCTTGTTCCCTTCCTCCACCTTCTTATCAACCTGACTGTCATTCAAATTGTCAACCGCGACCTGGAATCCATAGAATACTGCATCCAGCAGCAACAGGATCAAAAATACGACCAGTCCTATGAGCGGACTACCGCCATCGTCCATTTTTACAACTCCTTTTCCTTAGCAATTTAAATCAATATACCACAGCTTCCGAAGCTTCGTCAAGCTTATGTATATAATTCCAGACTTATCTCCAGAGCTTTATCCACTTTTTTTAATATCTCCATGTCCAAATGGCACACCTTATCCTTCAGGCGCACCTTGTCGATGGTGCGCAGCTGTTCCAGAAGAACTACGGAATCCTTCACCAGCGCGTATTTCTGGGCGTTCAGCTCCACATGGGTAGGCAGCTTCGCCTTGTTCATCTTCGACGTGACAGCAGCACAGATCACCGTCGGGCTGTGTCGGTTTCCGATATCGTTCTGTATGATCAGCACCGGACGGATTCCGCCCTGCTCCGACCCGACCACTGGCCGTAAGTCGGCATAAAAAATATCTCCTCTGCGGATGATCATTGAAATCACACTCCAAAACTTAATGCTCATCGGCTTTTCGCTGATGAGATAGGCTTTCAATCCTATTATTCCCAATTTTCTCGTGTGTATTCCTGTCACTCTCCGAAATAATCCCTGGTCTCCACGATCTCTCCATCCTTATAATATACCCTGGGGATCCGCTTTCCCAGATCGCAGGCAAATTCATAGTTGAAGCGCCCGGACAGTTCCCCAAGCTCCTCCATGGTGATGGTCTCACTGCCGCTATCACCCACCAGCACCACCTCATCGCCCTCAGCCACATCCGCAATGTGTGTCACGTCCACCATGAACTGATCCATGCAGATCCGCCCGCAAATAGGCGCTTTCTCACCGCGGATCAGCACATAGCCCTTGTTGGACAGGCTCCGGGGATAGCCGTCTCCGTACCCAACCGGAATCGTGGCAACCTTCATGGGTTCCTTCACCGTGTAGGTTGCCCCATAGCTGATGGTTCTTCCCTGGTCCAGCTCCTTTAAGAATACGATCCGGCTCTTTAAGGACATGACTGGTTTTAGGGTGAGCCGCTCCTTGTGTACCTCATCGGAGGGCCACATGCCATAGAGGCTGATCCCTGCCCGCACCAGATCCATACTGGCCTGGGGAAGATCAATGATCCCGCCGCTGTTGCAGCTATGGCACAGCTTGGGTACAACATTCCGCGCACGCAGAAGCTCCTTCATTCTCTCAAAGGAAGCAAGTTGTTCCATCGCCATGGTCTTGTCTGCTGCATCCGACTTGGCATAATGGGTAAAAATCCCTTCCAATACGATATGCGAAAGTCCTGCAATCTGTGCAATCTCATCCGCAGCTTCTTCCGTTACCTGAAAGCCAAGACGGCTTAAACCCGTGTCTATCTTCACATGAATTTTCAACGCAAGGCCAAGTGAGTCCATGGTCTTTGACATCTGCTTTGCCATCCGAAGGGAAAAAACATTGGGCCGGATATCAAGTCTTGCCATGGTCTCATACTGCTCCGGGAAGCTGGCTCCCAACACCAGAATGGGCTTATTTAAGCCATTCCGTCTTAAGATCACGCCCTCTTCCACCGTTGCCACCGCATACCCCCATACAAAAGGAAGCTGTTCCAGCTCCCGACCAATGGGAACAGCGCCGTGACCGTAACCGTCCGTCTTGATAACAGCCATGATCCGGGTGTCCTTGTCTATGATCTTCTTCATTTCCTGTACATTATGCAGTATAGCGTTCAAGTCGATGGCTGCATACGCTCTGCTATAACTATTCATATCTACGCTTCCTTCCGTGTAACCGCTTTTGTAATCCGGCGGATTCCTTCAATAATATCACTTGCCATCATGCTGTAGCAGCCTGTTTCCTCTGCTATGGCATCCCCGGCTCTTCCGTGAAGATATACACCCAAAGGCGCCGCTTCCTCAACTGACATCCCCTGCGCAATAAGTCCTGCAATGATCCCGGTCAGCACATCACCCGCCCCTGCGGTAGACATGCCATTGTTGCCGCTGGTGTTGACATAATATGTTCCGTCCGGCAGCGCAGTGACAGTCCTTGCGTCCTTTAATACACAGACAGCCCGATATTCCTTCGCTACGGCCGCTGCCGAGTTCACCATAGAAGCTGACAGTTCCTCGATGCTCTTCCCGGTCAGCCTTGCCATCTCTCCCATATGCGGAGTGAGGATCGTCCTGCCCTGGCGAATCCGCAGTGGCTGCGGGTTCTTTGCCAAAAGATTCAACGCATCCGCATCTGCGATAACCGGACAAGCCGCCCGCTGCAACACCTCCGTTACGATGGCTTCGGCAACGCTGTCCGTACCAAGGCCGGGGCCAAGCACAACGACATCCGCCCAGGAAACACAGGAGCCTATCTTCTCTCCAAAAACAGGATCACATTGCTCCGTCTCATCCGCTGTCCAGGTCTCCAGAATCGCCTCCGGCAGAAGCTGCTGGATGATCGTGCGGTTCTCCTCCGCCGTGAAGATCTTCACAAGCCCGCACCCGGTCATAACCGCCGCCTTACCGCTGAAGTAAGCGGCTCCTGCCATATTGTGCTTCCCTGCGACCACAAGAACCTTTCCGTAGGTTCCCTTGTTGGAATGATCCTTTCTCGTCGGCATACGGCTGATATCGGAATCCTCATAGGCATACGCCGTGGGCTTTGCATCAAACCAGCTATAGCGGTCGATCCCGATATCCCGCACGGCTACCTCGCCTGCATATTCGCAGCCCGGATACAGCAAAAGCCCGGTCTTCTCATAGGCGAAGGTCACTGTCAAATCTGCACGGAACGCACAACCCATCCTTCTTCCGTCATCACCATGAATCCCGGAAGGGATGTCCACTGCCACTTTATAGCCCTCCATAGCGTTGAGAGCCATGATCTCCTCACACCAATGACCCTCGATCTCCCGTGAAAGCCCGATGCCGAAGATGGCATCTATGATGAGCGGATATCGTCTATAAGCAGACGGCGTTATCTTTACCGACACTCCTGCGCTATCTGACCCGCTCGTGATCTGCGCTGTCTCTTTCTCCCCCATCGCTACTGCTACCCGTGGCACTATCGGTATCTCATACGCCTTAAGCATCTCATACTGTGCCCTGGTCTGCTCCGTAGCCTTCTCCGGTTTCCAGTCGCAGACCACCGTCACATCGCTGCCTCTCTGGTGCAGCAGACGCGCCACCGCCATGCCGTCGCCGCCGTTATTCCCCAGGCCGCAGACCACCAGGCAACGGCTGCTGTCGATGCTCCGGCTGCTGATCTCCTCCACCACGCCAAGAGCTGCCCGCTCCATCAGCACCAGAGAAGGTACCTTTCGCCGTTCAATGGTATTCGTATCACATTGCTTCATTTCCTGACTGTTTACAAGAATACGCATGACTATCTCTTTTCCGCTTCCCTCTTGACTATATTATAGGACAACTGCATAAGGCTGTCCGACAAATGCACATTTTCCACAACCACGTGATCCGGCAGCTCCAGATCCAGATGCGCAAAGTTCCAGATCGCATAGATTCCAAGCTCCACCAGCTTCTGTGCCACCATTCCCGCATTATCCTTCGGCATGGTCAGCGCAGCAATATCCACCTTATGGCTGCGGACAAAGTCCTCCAGCTCATCCATCATGCGGATCTTGATCCCACGAACCACCTGACCAGACAGCGCGGGATTCACATCAAACAATCCGGTAATAATGAAGCCTCTCTTCTCAAACTTCACATAATTCGCCAACGCCTGCCCCAGATTCCCGGCCCCGATCACAATAATATTGTGCTGATGATCCAAGCCCAGGATCTTGCCGATCTCATCATAGAGATACTTTACATTATATCCATAGCCCTGCTGTCCAAACCCACCGAAATTATTAAGATCCTGGCGGATTTGCGAAGCAGTGACCCGCATTCTGGCACTCAGGTCGTTGGAGGATATCCGTTCCACGCCCTCGTCCAGAAGTTCTCCCAGGTATCTGTAATAACGCGGCATACGGCGCACAACAGCCTGCGAAATGTCCTTTTCCATTTAGTTAGAGCCTCCTAAATAAAACATAGGCATAACGGTGGAAGTTATCCGACCACCGCCATGCCTTCTTATTATATAGAATCCACCCGTTTCTGTCAATGTGTGAAAAAATTAACAGCGCAGGAAATAGAGAAGGAAATAGAGAAAAGGCAACGAAAACAATTACTCAGAGAAATTCTCCCAAATGCAGCGTATATTCGCCGGAACGCAGCACCGCCGCCAGCGCTGCTTCGCTTGTAATACGCTGCTCGGCGGCGATTCCGTATCGTCCGGGAAACTCCGGCGTATGGGAATCGGATCCGGCGCTTTTTCGCAGCCCGTGCTGCTCGGCGAAAAGCGCTGCTCGGCGGTTCTCCATTTCGCCGTTACAGGCGTTGTGGGTTTCCATACCATCTAAGTATTCCACTGGCAGAGTGATGCCCGGGTCGGTGATATAATCCCGCACCCGGAAGGGGTGCGCCTGAAACACCAGCCCGCCGACCTCCCGCACCAGCCGGGTGATGAGCGCCAGATCGGCATTCCGCAGTTCCGGGTGATCATAGACAAATTGCGGGGTGATGCCGTAGAGCAGCACTTCCTTGCCTCCGCCCACGCCTTCCTCCAGGCCGAACAGCACATCAAATCCCAGCCGATCCCCCTCAGCCTTGGCTTCCCGGTACGCCGCCTCGTAGGGGCGCACAAAATCCTCCCATGGCTGATGGCGCGTGATTCCGGTATTGCCATGATAGAAATGATTGGTTAGCACCATGCCGGCGAATCCGTCTCGATGGAGCGCCTGCACGGTGTCCGTCGGATTACCGACGCCGCATGCACTGCATCCGGCAGTATGCTGATGCATCTCATATATAAACATAGTGTCTTTCCTCTCTAATGAATGTATCTGTAATAACGCGGCATACGACGCACAACAGCCTGCGAAATGTCCTTTTCCATTTAGTTAGAGCCTCCTAAATAAAACATAGGCATAACGGTGGAAGTTATCCGACCACCGCCATGCCTTCTTATTATATAGAATCCACCCGTTTCTGTCAATGTGTAAAAAAATTAACAGCTATGAGAATATGAAAAAAATAACAGCTATAAGAACTTGCCAAGACTATATTTGCAGATAACGGACATGCTCTTTGTTTCACGTATTACATGCGCACAAATATCTCCGCGCTGTTCCCATTCATCAAAACCTTTCCTCCAACTGTGGTCTTTCCGAAGAAAATGCCTCTGTATTCTCCTCCCAATTCCAATTCCACGTCCGATTCTAAGCTGTTGTTTGCAACGATCATATTCCCGCCGATAGCATCCGTGTGAACACCGCGGGGAACCGAAACGGAATTTCTCTCTGCCCCGGATATTTCAAAAACCTTCATCAGGAAACGCTCAAATGCCTCCTCGTCATATTCCGCAGCTTCTCCAAGATTCGTTCCGCAATAAAGGATCCTTCCCTTGCCCCGCCGCTTCATAACGATGCAGGGAACATCACCGACCCTTCCAAGAATCTCAACATCTTCTCCTCCAAGACACGCAAAACGCTCTGCGCCATAGATATCGAAGCCATATTCCGTTTCGATTCGAAAATTCTTTCCCCCGGAGAGTCCGTAAGCGTCAATCGCTTTTTTTACATCATCATTAAAATCCGTCGTATCAAACTGGCTTTCCGAAACTGCACTGCTCAAATAGTAGGAGCTGGTCGTGTATTCCTCCCGGATCCCCCAGCGCTGATCCAATCCTAAGCCCGGCATATGGTAAGAATGACGCCCTCTGTCTGCATCGTAGCCACCCAGATGTGCTTCGCACAGAACGGTTCCGCCACGCAGGACGAAGTCATCGACAGCGTCTGCCAGCTTTTGATCCGCTTCATAGCAGACTGGCATGATCAGCAGCCGGATTCCATCCATTCCCTCCTGTACCAGACCATCATCCACAACACAGCAATTATAATTATTATAGTATGCTGCATTCACATATGCCTCAACAGATCTTGCGAAACTGCCAAGACTGTTATGGGTACAAAAGGAAAGGATCTCATTCTTTCTTCCTTTCCATATGGCAATCTCCGCTCTGGATGCATCTACCCCCATAATTTCCGGGATACCCGGCCGGATTGCATCGATAAACTGCTTTGCGGCCATTCCCACACTTCCTGTGGTTCCATCCAATTTGGTGACACCCCAGGCTGGCGCCTCATGCCCTAATGTTTCCGGTCTGTACTGCCAGAACATAAATCCACGGATTCCCATCCCGATCTGCGGTGCCAGCTCATTTACCATATCCTTGAGGGTGATCATCTTCTGATGCATTTCTATCGAGCCTACACCAATATGACATTCCACGTTATAGCAGGTCTTTTCCCTGCCTGCCGAGGTCGTCAGGATACTCCATATCGGCCTGGCAAAATTCGTGGAGCCAAAGACATCGCATTCCTTCGCCAGGGCAAAATCATCCACCCCCGTGATGGAATTAAAAATGGACGAGGTATTCGGCACCACATGAAGGTATACCGGGTGGTTTTTATCAATTTCCTTAACCAGGCGTATCCTGCTGTTGGCTTCCCCGGTCATGGTATCCAGATGGAACTCCCGAAAATCCAGAAAGTCTCCAAAGGTAAAGTCCTGCGTCGGAAGCTCTATCTCCTCAAAAGTCTCATAGCATCTTCCCCACACCTCGTTCATGGCATCGATTTTTTTATACTTGCTTTGCAGATAGCTTATGAATTTATTCCTGCAGCTTTCGCAAAAGCAGGTAAGGGTCTCTGCCTTCGGATAACGGTTCGGCCCACATTGCTCCGGCTCGTTCCAGACATCCCACATATAAAGTGCCGGATGATCCCTATAACGCTCTACAGTTTCACGTAGGAAATCCATTCTTGCCCGAAAGGCTCCGTCATGATTATAGCAGGTTCCCGGAAATCCTCCGATCTGTCTGTGTCCCACCGCAGAAGGCTCCACCGTTCTTCCGTCTGCTGTCACCATCCTGGAATCTGGATATTTTTCCAGCACCCACTGCGGCACCACATCAAAAATAACATTCAATGTCACCTTCAGGCCATTCTCATACGCCAGATCCATCAGACGGTCAATATCCTCGAAGAAAAACCTGCCCTCCGCCCGGTGGTTCCATCTCCACTGAACCCAGAATTTCACACTGTTAAAGCCATTTTCTTTTATATTCTTTAAATCACTTTCCCAACAATCCTGCGACGGTGTGGGTG